>JBFIXW010000053.1:0-13449 GCA_041605715.1 Paenisporosarcina sp. | reverse complement strand
GCGGAAAGCGTCAACCTGAAGTGAAACAAATAACTATTCTTTATTCAAATAATACGTGGTTGAACTGTTAAGGGGGAAAGAGAAATGAGAAAACAGGTATTGCTCAACAGATTAGACGACATAGGTAAGAACTTAGCTCAAACGGAAGGTGCTCTTTTGCTGTTAGGACTTGGTTCTGTCGGAATTGAGTTAGGACGTCTCGATGCATATTCTGATTTAGACTTCTTTGTCATTGTAAAGCCTGGTTTCAAACCTCCCTTCATTGACCAATTAGATTGGCTTGAATCAGTTTATCCGCTTGCTTATTCATTCCAAAACACGAAAGATGGCCATAAGATCTTATTTGAAGATGGGATATACGGTGAGTTTGCCATTTTTGAAGAACAGGAAATGACGAGTATAGCTTATTCGGAAGGGAGAATCGTTTGGCAGGATACTTTATTCGCCAACCCCAACCTCGGAACTCCTCGCAAAAAAACAGACGTTGCGAGACCTGAAACAGTCGATTATGCGTTAAACGAAGCCTTAACAAATCTATATGTCGGACTTTGCCGTTATGCGAGAGGCGAGAAGCTGTCTGGAGTGAAATTCGTAGAGACGAGTGCTGTTGACAACATCATGTCAATTCTGCATCTCGTGGAACAAGAAAACGATTATTTTCCAGATGTTTTTGGCAATGAAAGACGTGTGGAAAAACGATTTCCTGAGTTTGCTAAAAGAATGGGGAGTATGATGCAGGGCTACGAAAACGTACCGGCTTCAGCATTAGAAATACTCGCATATATCGAAAAAATATACCCAGTGAACCAACAAATGAGTAACGAAATCAAACGCTTATCCTCCATTTGTCAGCAGGAGAAATCCCGTTTATAGGGAATGGTATAAGTAGGCAACTACAAGTAATTTGAAAGGACGATTCAATGATGCATACAGAAGAAGGGTTTATTCCTGTAACGGGAGGCAATGTGTATTACAGAAAAACAGGGAACGGACCCGGAATTCCATTATTGGTTTTGCACGGAGGACCAGGCGGAATGAGTAGAGAGTCGGACCCAATTCGTGAACTAGGCGACGATCGACCGGTTATTCACTATGATCAACTTGGGTGCGGAAACTCAGACCGTCCCGAGGATCTCTCATTATGGACAGTGGAGCGATATGTAGAGGAACTAGGTCAAGTAAGAGACGCGTTAAATCTAGAAGAAGTACATATACTTGGTCATTCATGGGGTACGATGCTTGCAGCCGCATATTTGCTGACCAAACCTACTGGCGTGAAAAGTGTGATTTTCTCAAGTCCTTGCTTAAACTCACGCATGTGGGAGCGGGACCAACGTGAATACGTAAAGGATTTGCCAAAAGAATCTCAAGACATCATCGAACGTTGTGAAAGAGAAGAAACGACCGATTCTCCAGAATATCATCAAGCGATGATTGAATTTTACGAACGTCATGTCTGTAGATTGCTACCATGGCCGCAAGAGCTTTTAGCGAATATGGCGCGAAGCAACAAGTCCATTTATGGATACATGTGGGGCGCATCCGAATTTACCGTGACCGGCACGTTACAAGATTTCGACGTCACCGACCGTCTAAATGAAATTGACATTCCAAGCCTGTTCACATGTGGACATTACGACGAAGCAACTCCGAAAACAACTAAATACTATGCGAGCCTAGCTCCAAATTCCGAGTTCCATGTATTCGAAAACAGCTCACACATGCCAGGAGTGGAAGAACCTCAAGCCTTTGCCAATAAAATGCGCGAATTCTTGAACAAACAACAGAGATAACTCTAAACAAGTAGAGAGAAATGAGTGATTTCTCTCTACTTTTTTTGATTTTGTAAGGTATTTTTTCATATTCTCCATTTGGAGGGGCATATTCAAGGATTCGATTGGTCAATTCAAGGATTCATTATGCCTATTCAAGGATTGGAGAGGGCTATTCAAGGATTCAGCTGCCACATTCTAAAATTCATCTTTTTCACACAATTCAATGTTATAATAATTGCAACTTAATCCACAATGTCCTTCTCATACCTAACAGAGTCCCTAGTGCGCCAATCACAAAAATAGAAAACCAATAACCCACGAAATAGGACGAGTCGTAATCCGTGCTCTTCCAATAAAAAAACATATAATATTTAATTATGGATACCCACACCCTTATTGATATGCCCGTATCTAAAATTACTCACTTTAGAAATGAACGAATTCCTTGGACGTGAAATAGAAACTTGGAGGAATACGTATGTCGATTCAATTAGGAATAAAAGAAAACCGCAATCATTTCATCCTTTTAGCAGTATTAAATCTATTTGTCGGAGCCATGGTCGGGCTTGAACGAACCATCATGCCTCTTTTAGGAGAGTCAGAATTCGGTGTTAAAAGTACAGTAGCCGTTCTATCTTTTATTGTCAGCTTTGGTTTTTCAAAAGCCATCGTCAATTATTTTGCAGGCATGTTGGCGGATAAATTTGGACGGAAACGCATCTTGATAACAGGATGGGGAGTTGGTTTACTCGTTCCTATTTTGATATTGATCGCAGATGCTTGGTGGGTTATCATCCTAGCAAACGTTCTTCTTGGGATCAATCAGGGGCTCGCGTGGTCAATGACGGTAAACATGAAAATTGACCTTGCGAAAAGTACGGAACGCGGCACCGCAGTCGGGCTAAATGAATTCGCTGGCTATAGTGGAGTAGCGATTCTTGCTCTAGTTTCAGGCTATATAGCTACTACATATTCCGTCCGCCCAGAACCATTTTATATCGGGTTAGCCATAGCAGTTGTTGGTTTTATCCTGTCATTTGGTGTAAAAGATACAGCTAATCACCTTAAGCAACACATGAAAAATAGTCCACCAGTTAAAGCACAAATGGGTGCGGCTGAAGTATTTAAACGAACGACATGGAAAGATAACAATCTATCCGGATTTACATTTGCCGGATTGGCGACCAATTTTAAAGATGGCATGGCCTGGGGACTCTTTCCGATCTTCTTTTTAACTGCCGGACTAAGTCTCCAAGAAATTGGTTGGTTAGTTGCCGTGTACCCGGCAGCATGGGGGTTTTTCCAACTCTTCACTGGAACATTAAGTGACAAGTTTGGACGCAAATATTTGCTCGTTTCTGGGATGCTACTGCAAGCAGCTGCCATATGGTTTATCCTGTCCGTTGAAGGAATCATCTTATGGATGGCCGGGGCAATTTTACTTGGAATTGGAACAGCGCTCGTTTACCCCGTTTTACAAGCGGCAATCGGAGATGTTGCCACTCCAGATTGGCGCGCTTCCGCAATGGGTGTGTTCCGTTTTTGGCGCGATAGTGGATATGCCTTTGGTGCACTCTTTGCAGGATTACTAGCCGATTCCATTTCAGTACCGTGGGCAATCGGACTCGTCGCCTTGCTTCCAGCATTAGCGGCACTCAATCTCATTTTCCGAACGAACGAAACGCATCCGTAAAATCATAAATCCACTAAAACCTATAACCGCGATGAAACAATAAAAAGTGCCCTCAGTGTGACATAATACTGAGGGCATTTTTATATACTGACTCGCTTAGCTCCTATTTAACCATTAGTATAAAATGGAGGACCTCATGTAAAATAGGAGATATATATGTAAGGGGGAACTTTCACATGGAACAGTGGGTAGAAAATTTATTTTCAACAGAAGTGCTACATAAAGCCGCTGCATTTTATAGCGCAGATGCAAATGATGCGAGAAAACTCGGCGACTTTGAAAACTACGTTTATGAAGTCATCAAAGATGGAACGCCATACATATTACGTCTCACACATTCATCACATCGTTCAAAAAAAGAAGTCGAAGGCGAATTAGAATGGATCAATTTCTTACATAGTCACGACATTCCAGTCTCACTCGTTCATAAATCAGAAAACAACGAACTAGTAGAGATATTGCCAGTAGGCGATACTTACTTCTACATCTGTTTATTCGATAAAGCACCTGGAGCTGCCTTAAAACCAAACAGTCCAGAATTCGGTCCTGAACTATATAAAAAATGGGGAGCAATCACAGCGAAGATGCATCGCCATACCGAAAATTACCCAGCAACCAACACGGGTCGCAAGCGATGGGATGAAGACGATTTAATCGAGCTTGATCAATACATCGATAGCGAACAAGATGCGATTATCATTGAGGGCAATCGACAACTAGTAAAGGAACTCCAAGGTCTACCAGAAACGAGCGATGTCTTTGGCTTAATCCATTCAGACATCCACATGGGCAACTTTTTCTTTCACGACGAACAAATTCATGTATTCGATTTCGATGATGCCATGCATTTTCACTACGTCAGCGATATCGCCATTCCACTTTACTACGCAACGTGGTGGAAGCTTCGAAATGAAAACCTGGAAATTAGATCAGCCTTTGGAACCGACTTTTTGAAACACTTCTTAGACGGATACCTAAGTGAACGACCGTTGTCACTCGAGTGGCTAGAACGTTTACCGCTTTATTTAAAATTACGCGATTATACATTATACGGCGTCTTTCATAAAAAAATGGATCTCTCCGTTGGACATGAAGTCGAAAATCAACTCGTCGCCGGCATTCGTCAGCGTTTGATCGATGAAGAATTGATTGTGGAAATAGACTACAAAGAAATTTGGGAGAGAGCGAATGCTTGAAAACGAAGTCATTGACATGATTGAAAAGGATCTGTGGAGAATTGAAGTACTTAAGACCGTTGAAACGCTTGGCTTACCGGATTGCTGGGTATGTGCAGGGTTTGTCCGTTCAAAAGTATGGGATGAGTTGCACGGTTTTGAAAAAAGAACAGAACTTGCAGATGTCGACGTCATCTATTTTGATGACACGCATCTCGACGAATCCATAGAAAAAGAATTGGAACAACAATTACACACCAAAATGCCAAATGTGCCATGGTCAGTCAAAAATCAAGCGAGAATGCATAACGTCAACGAATTTCCACCGTATGCTTCCTCAGTTGACGCCATATCCAAGTTTCCAGAAACAGTGACCGCACTAGGAGTAAGACTTAATGGAAAACAAATCGAGCTAACCGCACCACACGGACTGGAAGACCTTTTTCGGTTTGAAATAAAACCAACACCTAGCTTCGCAAAAGAACCTGAACGAAGCTATTATGAACATCGAGTGAATCAAAAAAACTGGCCAGCCACTTGGCCGAAAGTGCATGTGTTAAAAATAGTAAACAAAAAGACACGTTGACTTGAATCGAAGTGTCTGTCTATCTTTTAAAAACATATTAGGCATAACGTATCTTACGAAAGGATCTTTAAAACCCGCTAACGCCATCGCCAAATAAATGCCTGCATACGCTTTATCATGGCTATCAATCACTCTATTTTCCAAGTCCAACGCCCATTTTCTCGACTTGTTGTCAAAGTTATATTTATAAGAGACCCAAGCCACGATAAACCAGGCTTTTGGTTTGATTTGTAAGTATAGTTAGAAAAGAGCATGTTACTATTTAAATAAAAATAATTCTTAATTAATAAAAGAGGAGTTTCAAACAAACACGTCGAATTCTTTTATTTAATAGGGTCAGTGTGTAAAAATATTTAAATATGTTAATATCCTAATAGTTTGATTGCTAGATATTAGGGTATAATAAAAATATTTAATAGGTATAAAGATTTAGATAATTCCACATGCATTATTAAAGGTACCTGTTAGGTTACCCGTGAACATGTTGTAGACATTATATTCTTGGAGGTTGTTCTTATGAAGAAGTTTGGTTCAATCATTTTATCTTTGGTATTATTTTTAAGTTTAGGCACTACTACATTTGCAAGTGGAACGGTTGATAATTCTTATGATCCAGAGATTGAAGCAGCCTTAGCGCTTATTGAAAGTACAAATTTAGAAATAGAGCATAAAATTCAAGTTGCGGTAGAGAAGTCAGATAAACTCCAACAAAATTATTTGCTTCAGATGCGCATATTAGAGGAAGGGAAAAAAATTCTTCCTTTACTGAAACAGAAAGAGAAAATTTCATCGGCTATTGAAAGAGAAAAGAATCCACAGAAATTAGAAAGTTTAAAATTGGCTCTACATGATATTATGAATAATTTGGTCAGCGAGAAAAAAATAATTGATGCTAAAATGGATGTCGTAGAACAAGAAATTACAGAAATTACAGCGGAATATTGGGTACCTTTAACAGATGAACAAAAAAAGGCAACGAAGATGACTGCTGATATGAGCATGAACGACTATTTGACTGCAAGATATATTAGGCAACTTGAGAGAATTATCGATGATGTATATACAAAAACGTTGGAAATGTCTAAAAATACAATTGCCGAGGTAGCAAAAGTTGGCATTATTGCTGAATGTAGCTGGAAACAAGTTCGCTTTGCCGACAGATGGATTTGGATAGACCCAGTTCGAGTTGTTCGTTTTACAAAAACAAGATACTAATTCTATTTAATAGTATGATGGATAGAAGAGATGTAAAGTGAGTCTAATGTAAAATGTAGACTCACTTTTTTGTACCTTAAATGGAGGGTTTTAGCATGGCATTTACAATAGGGAAAAAAGGGACACAAATTGAGAAAGTATCATTTGAAACCTTTGATATTAGCTTACTTGCACGGGGCGATGGTGCAGAGATTATGGTTCAATCCATTGCCAAAGACAACATTTTTTACGTTTACCCAAGTGATAACCCGAATGTGATGGAATTCTTCTATATTTTAAAAGGTGAAATGATTTGTGAATTAGAAGATGAAAAGATAACTTTAGGACCACAGGATTATTATTCAGCGGTAGATATAAAAGAACCGATCTATTTTAAGACAATGACGGATGTCGATTATTTATGGGTCATAACGGAGCAAATCTTCTACCAATTGAGTGATAGTGTGACCAATTTAAAGGCGATGGTTGACGAAGTAGAAATAAAAGATCGATATACATATAAGCATAGTGAACGAGTGGCTGAATATGCCGTTAAAATTGCGAAGAAATTAATGTTACCGAAAGAAAAACTTGAAAACTTATATATCGCGTCTCTCTTGCATGACTTAGGCAAAATCAATACGCCTGAAGAAATTTTAAATAAAGCAGGTAAATTAACAAATGAGGAATATTCGATTATTAAACGTCATTCATCAGATGGTGCTGAAATGGTGAAAGAACTTTACTACGATGGCATTGCGAATATTATTGAGCAACATCATGAACGACTCAATGGTTCTGGCTATCCACATGGTTTAAAGGGAAATAACATCCTTTTAGAGTCGCGCATCATTGCGGTCAGTGATACATTCGATGCGATGACAGAAGATCGTTCTTATCGAAAAGCCTTTAGTATAAGTGAAGCAGTTGATGAACTAAACAAATGTAGTGGTTCTCATTACGATCAGCAAGTTGTTAATGCATTTCTATCTATTCTTAAAGAAGAAGGAAGAATATAGTCCATAATTTGATGTCCGAAATGGAGAGGATTCTGCCAGCAGTATGCGAGAATCCTCTTTTCATGTGAAGTGAAAATAAAATGAATTGTAGTACATAAAGTAAAATCTGATTGCACAGGTGAAAAAAGAAAATGTTAAACGTCAAATGAATCAAAAAACATGTAGAATTAATTAAAAGCATGACCACGCTAAAATTTTGACGTCGTAAAAATGAACATTTCAAAACCTTTACAAACAGCAAAGTCAACTTAGATTGGAATGAGCATACGTGAAATTTATCCTTATCGTCGGCCCGCAAGCGGTCGGCAAAATGACAGTCGGTCACGAACTCGAAAAAATAACAGATTTAAAATTATTCCATAACCACCTAACAATTGAACTCGTTCAACCGTTCTTTGACTATGGAACACCAGCGGGAAGCCGCTTAGTCAAGTTATTCCGCAGAGAAATGTTTAAAGAATTTGCGAAAAGTGATTTATATGGTGTGATTTTCACATGGGTTTGTCGATTTGATCAACAAGTCGACTTGGATTACTTAAATGAAACGATCGCTTTCTTTGAAGCTAAAGGAGCGGACGTTTGCTTTGTTGAACTTCAGGCAGATATTGAACAAAGACTTGAGCGAAACAAATCAGAACATCGACTAACACACAAAGCCACAAAACGAGACATTGAATGGTCAGAAGCCCACTTAAAAACGACCGCAAATACGTTCAGACTGAACTCGTTTGACGGCGAAATTACAAGAGAAAACTACATTAAAATCAACAACACCGATTTAACCGCGGCCGAAACCGCGAAAATGATTCAAGAAAGATTTAACTTGTAAGGGAAGAAAAACTGATTTGCAAACTTTTCAAGGTTTGCTGTTTTTTTATGTAGAAGTGTCTGAATCACTTGATTGGTTTCAGCCTATTTTTGCAAGCTGTCATGAAATTCTTGTTCAATTTCACCCTAAAAAAACATCGGGTGGACCGGACTTTTCAACAAATATTCTAAAACCAACCCTTTATTGAAACATTAATTTAATATAAACAAAAATACCCATGTGTTATTATTAATGTAAATGTCAACAAATTACTCTTTTCATTCATGTTGATTAATGCAAAAAGTTTATTCCTTTAAAAGAATAGAACCTAGAATTTAATGTGGAATTGAATGGAGGGAAGAAGATGACGTTAAGAATAATAGAACAAGAAGATATGCACAGACAAATAATAGAGTATTCGTTTGAAACAACCATTATTCACTCGAATCAAGAAATCTTATATATTAACCAATCTGGCGCTGATTTCTTAAAATCAGATAAGGAGTCCATCATCGGAACCAATATTGTAGAGGTTTTTACGGACGAATACAAAGACTATATAGTAGAAAGAATTCGGCAGGGTTCAGAAGAAAATATAATTGGTGATTTGATCGAAACGACTATATATAAAATGGATGGCACGACTGTAGATATAGAATTATATTGTCACCCCATTTTGTTCGGTGAAACAAAAGCTATTCAATCCATTGTTCGGGACATCACGAGTCGAAGACATGTAGAGAAACGATTGAAAAATGTGTTAAATGAAATCTCAACGGTCGTTGTGCCAATATCAGCCGGCATTGCAGTCTTTCCACTGGTTGGTGAAGTTGATGAAGACCGAGTTATCCAATTACTTGAGATTCTTCCTCAAAAGGTTCATGAACATAATTATCAAAGTGTCATTATCGACCTTTCAGGGATTTATAGTATGGATGAATCAGTCGTTGATTTCCTATACAAAATCAATGCCCTCATGAATCTAATGGGCGTTAAGGCTATTTTTACGGGTATACGTCCAGAGTTAGCTCAATCGGCAGTGAGTATTTGTAAAGGTGTCACTTCGCTACAAACACTTTCTACTGTACAGCAAGCATTATCAAGGTTGCTTGCTTAAAGAATAGGATTCAAATCGTTTAAACCGCATACTATAATCATTTTTAAAAATTAAATTGATATGTACATTTCAAATTTAAAAAACACCTTTATGAACTATTTAGGGGGAGCCCAAAATAGTTATCTAAAGGTGTTTTTTTTCTATTTGGTCTCGCGTATGTCTAAGTCTGTCGGTCGTATGGATCCCCATGGCGCAACATATACAGTAGCTTGCAAATCACGTGCTTTTTCAAGTTTAGGACCCACACCTTGTTCCACATAAAATTGTTCAAGTTGCGGGGCAATCACGCGTTCGAAATATATGCCTTTTATTCCACCAAAGAACGGTTCGTTTTCCATACGGTCAATGACGGCAAATCCATCCTCCCCTTTTTTTAGGGTAAAGTAAATATCGCCTTGTGTAACGCCAGCTGGAGCTTTCAAGTCAGGATATTGAAGCATCACATACTCTCCGTAAAACGGATCGAACGGGTCAAACGGTTCAGCACGTAGAACGTATTCTTCCCCAACCCACGAAATGGCGTAAAAGCTAATAACAAGACACAACACGAAAAGCGTTTGAACAATCGGCATGATCCACTTTTTCATGATGCAACACCTTCTTTCTTACGCTTCAGCCACCAACCGATGCCCGATAGAACAAATAGCAAGAAGGCACCGAGTAGGAAAAATAACGACATATCAAGTCTCTCCCAGGCATACACGAAGTAAATCACAAACTGAACGACGATGAAGTAAACAAATCCTAAAGTAAGTGGCTGATCTTGTCGTTGCGCAATCATCAAATACGCGAGCGCACTAATCTCAGCAACAACTGCAAGACCAATGGCTGTTTCGTCAAATAAAAGAAGGCCGATCGATCCTAAAATGGCGACCCAAACAATCGAGCGGAACTTCATCCAAGTAATTGCTGCAATAACCAGACCAGCTACAGCAAGGGCAATTGCTTCTGGCCAATTGATATCAACCAGTGTCAAATCGGTCTCTCCTCGAATGGCTAAATAGACGACCAATAAGACTGCACCTACCATTAAATACAAGGGACGAAGTCGATATTCAAATTTTGGAACCAATAAGAGAAGAGCTACAAGCCCAAACAATGTCCAGACTGGCCATAGCGAACTCTTGTAATCTAGTAAACTCCATAACATGAGCCCAGAACCAAACAGTAACAACCAACTAAGCATCATGGGTTCAAATGCTTTACTGAAATAAAACCAACCAAGTGTCACGGCAATGAATAAAATCCATTCAACCCATCCAATGGAAGAAATAGATGACACTAATGTGAATAGGCCAAAGACGAATCCGACAATCACATATGCCTGATGTCGCCAGATGAAATAATGAGCGATTGCGGCTAAATAGATCGCCCAAGGGACGAGGGAATCAGACATCGAAAAGTGAAACGTTTGTGCCGTTACGAGCATGCTGGCTCCAAACAGGGCTAGCCCTAGTAAACGGAACAGAATCGGCCACCCAAAATGTCTTGTCTCTGCAAAGTGACCCAGTACATAAAAGCCCCACATTAAACCAAGCATGATGCCAACTCGCACAAAATCCGGGATTAAACTCCAATTCGCCGCGATAAAACTAAACACAGCTAATGCAAAGAAAATCAGTCCGATCGTTAATAACAATGGCACTTGACGTTTCTGCGGCTGCTTTTGTTCATGCGCCACAATCAAATCATGTGTCGATTCGTCAATAACCCCCGCATCAAGCCATTCTTTTAACTTTGTATTCATCCAATCCATCACGTACACCCCCTTGAAATAGTGTTCATACTTGCATTATAATCCGATTTCTAATGATAAGATACTGGCAAGAATGGATAATGAAAGAGGTAAAATTAAAGGAAGTGAAATCCTTCGTTTAATGACTTTTTAAATAAATCCATAATAGTTGTAATTTACAGTTTATTTAGAAATGGAAGTTTAGTAAACTAAATATGTGTTTATGTTGACAGATTAGGAGTGATTATTAAGTGGAAGCGATTCTATTAGATATGAAACTAAAATTATACATCCAAGAAAATAAGGATCAATTTGAAAGAAGCCTAATAAACCAAGCAGTGAATGTAAGAGAAAAAATTAACGATATTTTAAATTATGGAGACATTGATTTAATTAATAATGCGCACAAACTCGTTTCCTACGTATTGGAAAACAAAGAACAAAAACTGCGAGACTTCGCAAAACAGGAAGGCATCGCCTGGGCAACCTACTCCTTAACCTTAGCTTTCAAATTGGAGTGGGTACAAGCCATTCGCAGAACCATATGGAATTTTATAGAGGAATATAATCGAGTATCACGAGAAGAAACAACCGATTATTTCTTCCAATTGGAAAAACAAATAAACAATCACGTCGATCAATTTTTAAACACATTCTTCATTGAGTATTCAACGTACAAAGATTCTTTATTGTCAGCGCAACGAGAACTTGTCGAGAACTTATCAGTGCCAATTATCCCGATATCCTCAACGATCTGTATCCTTCCTTTAATAGGATCAATAGACTCATTTCGCATGAATGTATTAGAAGAAAAAGTGCTCATGGAAATTGGCCGCTTAGGTATGCAAACACTAATTATTGATCTATCCGGAATAGCCGATATGGAATCAGAAGTGATTCATCACCTGATGAAAACTATAAACGGAACCTCCATGATGGGCTGCCATTCGGTCCTTACCGGCTTGAGATCAGAAGTCGTGCGAAAAATGATTCACCTCAATATCACATTCGACAAAGATACTGAAACCTACGGAACGCTTCAACACGCATTGAATGTGTATCTGAGTAAATAAATTGTGACAGATTTTAAGGTAAGAATCCTTCGTCAATTGGATGAAGGTTTTTTTAAAGTTTTTAGAAAGAATTAAGCGTCAGTAATGCAAATAAATGTAAAAGATAGCATTGCCCTAGTGGGTATTCTATGCGAAAATAGCTAATTATTCTTATTTAAGGGGCAAACCATGAAAAACCGCATAGAATTTTTCAGGATCATTCCGTTTATTTATTTAATAGTTGGACCCATATGGGTTTTTGGGACAGATTATTTATTAAACGCATTAGACCTGACTGCTGAAAGAATTCAACTATTAGAAACGGTAAAAGGAATCCTATTTATCGTCATTACAGCTGGATTATTATATGTTCTGTTGAGAACTTTAACTCACTCCAAAAAAATCGAAGAGGAAAAAGAGAAACTTTCCTTATTAATCGATACGATGCCAGATTTCATTTCATTTAAAGATGGAGATGGAAAATGGTTACAACTAAATCAGTTTGGTGCTCAATTATTCGAAATCGAACACGTGGACTACAAAGGGAAGACAGACGAAGAGGTGGCACAATATACCGATTTTTACCACGATGCTTTGATCTATTGTATTGATTCGGATGAAGAAGCATGGCAGGCAGGACAGTTAAGTCGGTGCGAAGAAAGCATTCCTCAAAGAAATGGTTCAAACAAAATTTTTGATACTTTTAAAGTGCCTATTTTTCATAATGATGGTTCAAGAAAAGCATTGTTAGTCATTGGAAGAGATATCACCGAGTTAAAAGAAACAGAGAACATGTTAAGACAATCTGAAAAAATGTCTGTTGTAGGTGAACTTGCAGCTGGGATTGCGCATGAAATTCGAAACCCACTAACAACCATTAAAGGTTTCATGCAAATGCATCAAGACAAAACCATTAAAATTGAGGACCATATTGACGTATTAGTCGATGAAATCGATCGCATTAATAATATCTGTACGGACCTATTACTTGTAGCAAAGCCTACAGAACTTATTTTTGCGAATAAAAACGTCAATACCATTGTAAAAGATGTCGTAAACCTTCTAACAACCGAAGCAAAAATGAAAAACATCAACATCAATCTAATCGAAATGGATCAATTTGACGCGTATTGCAATGATGGTCAATTAAAACAAGTGTTTATCAATGTCCTAAAAAATGCGCTAGAAGCAATCACCACAAATGGCGAAGTCAAAATAACAATCGAAGACAAAAATGAGGACTTCTTTGCAGTGAAATTTGAAGACAATGGCTGCGGAATTGATGAAACCCGTTT
>JBFIXW010000052.1:0-13571 GCA_041605715.1 Paenisporosarcina sp. | reverse complement strand
CAATTTATGGAGTTTTACCAATAGATGTTTGGGTGAGCGTATTCTTTTCTACGTATCTTTTGAAATTCTTAGTATCAATCCTCGGCACACCGTTTGGGTTTATCGCTAAGAAATTGACCCCTTTAGACGGAAAAATAAGGAGGTTTTAAGATGTTAGAGGTTTATATAGATGGTGCAAGTGCGGGCAATCCGGGCCCTAGTGGTATTGGGCTATTTATCAAAGGCGAAGGTCATCATGTCCAACTTTCTGAGTACGTTGGCATATTTGATAATCATACAACTGAGTTTATGGCTTTAATTCGTGGTTTAGAAGAAGCGAAGAAGCGGACGTCAGGCATTGTGTCAGTCAAATCAGATTCTCAAATTGTTGTTGCCGCTGTTGAAAAGAAATATGCAAAAAACCCGGTCTTTAAAGAGTTATTAGATCAAGCAATGGAAATTGCTGAATCATTTGAATACTTTTTCATTAAATGGATACCTGAAAGTAATAACAGAGCAGCTGATCAATTAGCTCGAAAAGCCATACAGCATAAACAAACACTCGACTAAGCAATCGCTTAACCGAGTGTTTTCATTTGTAAAAATAAAAAAAACAGACTCTCAAAGAGAGTCTGTTTATGGTTTAATATTTGAATTAAGCTTTGTTTACGTTAGTAGCTTGAAGACCACGTTGGCCTTGCTCGATTTCAAAAGTAACTTCTTGACCTTCATCAAGAGATTTGAAACCTTCGCTTTGAATAGCGCTGAAATGTACGAATACATCGTCTCCGCCGTCGCGTTCGATAAATCCAAAACCTTTTTCTGAGTTAAACCATTTTACTTTACCTTGTTCCATGTGTATGTTCCTCCTCGTGTACATAAGTACACATTGTGTTACTATCCTTGCTCAAATCGTGGAGATAAAATCTTTTAAAAGTCTTTCTCAAATCCGAACAAAAATAATTCTCCCTAAATATAACATGGTTATTTTTCATTTGCAACTAAGATGCTTGTGTATATTTGTAATTATCTTGTTTTTCAAATAATAACAAATTATTTCATTCTACTTAATAAAGCACCTATTGCTCCACTGAAACCATTGTCTTCTAAAAAGATGGGCGTTCGATTTTTCCGCTTTGTATAGTTCCCAATAATGGTTTGTAATGGAACGTTCTCAGATAATGTGGAACCTATATAAAGGATGTGTTCAATGTTTTCAGAAGTAGCTGTTTGAATACTTAAGGTAGAAATAACTTCCCCAACTAATCCTTGAATAGATGCAATTAAATCCTCTTTTGTTCTTGAAATCTCAGTATGTAAACCGGCATCTCCAAAATTACTAGCAGTTAATCCCCCATCGATTGGTGTTTTATTACCAAAATAGATATCACTTACTAATATATCTACTTTAGCTCTACTTCCTTTGGACGATAACTCAACGATTGTTTCGAAATCCACAATCCCAGTCATCAAATTAGATAGCCCGAGTAAAGTACCACCACCTATACCAGTTCCACCCACACGTTCATGCAGGTTTCCTTTCAATAGATGGATAGATGTACCTGTTCCTATGTTTGTTACGATTGCTTCATTAAAAGTATATCCTTGTTGCTGTATTTGGAAATTGACTCCTGCAACCGTTGCATCGAACTCCACTATATAATGAAGGTTTTTATGTTGTTTTAAAAATGGTTTTAATTGTTCAGAACGGCCTCCGGTTAATCCAATCAAAGCATCTTCTGAAAAAGAAGCAATCCAATTACTTACTTCTTCCATATCACTTGAAGGAAAGTGTTCTAATATTAATTGATTTTGATCATCGTAGTAAGCGATCTTGGTTAATGTCCCACCTACATCTATCCCTAATGCTTGAACCATGCCTGCACTCCTTTTATTACACAAAAACTGATTATTCTTCTTTCAAATCATCTCATGTTCATTATATAGTACTTCTTAATTGTTGCACTTGAATATTTCACATTCATCCAGAAGTATCAATTTATTATAATAGAATGCATACTGATTATTAATATAGGGTACATCTTTAGTAGTTATAGAATTTTCATTAAGTTCACAAGTCATATGCAAATTTGCAAGCAAGTAACTTTATGTATTATTGATCATTTTTACCTTCGTTCTCAGAAGACCTAAACAATACTTAACTAATGAAAGAGGTGATAAAATGCCTAGATTTAATCATGGATTTTTACTATTTAATGGACAAGCAGGTCAGGATTCAAGTGAAATTGCACTCAGTAAAGTGGTACCAATTTTAGCTACTCATTGTATTCAATTAACCATCGTTCAAACGATGTCTCCTGAAGAATTTCAAGATGCAATTTTACAAACTAACTCTGCAGATGTCTTGTTTTTATTAGGTGGAGATGGCACTTTACACACTGCCATACAAGTTTTAGAAACAATGAAAAACGTTCCAGCAATCGGAATTTTACCAGGTGGAACATGTAACGATTTTGCGCGAACACTTGGAATTCCTCTTACTCTTGAACTAGCAGTTGAATCACTCGTTCATGGACATGTTGCACCGATGGATATAGCACAAATAAACGATCGATGGTTTATGAATTTTGCAGGAGTCGGATTAATAGCTGATGCTTCAGAAAACATTAACCCTGAACTAAAAAGTAAATATGGAAAGCTTAGTTATTTCATGAGTGCGATTCAATCTTTCAAACAAAGTGAACCCATCCCTTTTCAACTTCATATCGATGGAGTTTCCTATCTAGAGAAAGCAGTTATGGTGTTAGTTATGAATGGGAATTCAATAGGCACTCATCGATTCCCGCTTGAAATAATTGACCCTTCGGATGGAATGCTTGATATTATCATCGTACAAGCTTCTACGATGGTCGCTATTAGAGAATGGTATTCGTTAAATCAACCTCATATCGTACCTGACGATTTAAACAATATTACACATTACCGAGGTAAACAAATTAGTATTAAGACCAATGAACCAAAGAAAGTAGATACAGATGGAGAAATTTATTTAGAGACCCCTCTCCAGATTCAAGTACATTCTAAAAAGATTAATTTTTTAATTCCATAGTCAAATAGCCGTTTCGCTAAATATGCAAAACGGCTATTTATCTGTATTTAGTTTAGTTTACATAATAATATTATTTATTTGCTATATAAACTTTTAATTTTTTCCCTTTAACCGTTGTATCTTTCATTTGTTTTAAAACGGATGAACCTTTGCCATTTAGAATCTCAACATAAGATACATTTTCTTGAATGGTAATAATTCCGATATCATCCGAAGTGACCCCCTTCAAGTTTGAAATTGTTCCGACAAAGTCAACTGCTCTAAGTTTCTTTTTCTTTCCACCATTAAAATACAATTTAATAATGTCTTCATTTAATTTTTCTTTTTTCTCAACTTTTAATTCCGGCTCTTCTTTCATCTTTCGGTTAAATGCTTCACGCCCTTTTACCACTTGTTCTTTAGTTGGCGAATCTTTTAATGGAATAATAAACCCAATATACTTCTCAACAGCTGCTAAGAACTTATCTTCATATGGTGTAACAAGTGTAATGGCTTTCCCCATCTGTCCGGCTCTACCTGTTCGCCCAGTTCGGTGAACATAGCTTTCATTTTCAAGTGGCATATCGTAATTGATTACATGTGTAATCCCGTCAATATCTATTCCACGCGCTGCAACATCCGTAGCAATTAAATATCTAAACTCACCACGTTTGAAGTCATTCATAACTTCAAAACGTTCATCTTGTTCCATGCCACCATGTATTTTATCTACAGAATAACCAGCGTCATCTAGTGCATCGACTAGAGTATCCACATTATCTTTAGTTCGGCAAAAGATAATACAGCTATCAGGATTTTCAACAATTGTGATTTCTTTTAATAAATCTAATTTATTTTTCTCAGGAACTGTATATACTTCATGTTGAATTAGTTTTTCTTTTTCTTCTATTTTTTCAATCTCTACGTCAACAGGCTCAATCATATATTTATGACATAGTTTTTCAACATCTTTAGGTAATGTAGCTGAGAACAACATCGTTAAGCGTTTTTTCGGAAGCATTTTCATGATTGACTCAACTAAATCAATGAACCCCATGCTTAGCATTTCATCTGCTTCATCGAGAACCAATATTTCAACTTTACTTAAATCTAATGTGTGTCGTTCAATATGATCCATAACTCGTCCTGGAGTACCGACTACAACATGAGATTTTTGTTTAAGTTCAGCTCTTTGCTTAGCGAAAGGCTGCTTCCCAAATACTGCAGTCGCTTTAACACGTTTAAAGCGTCCGATATTCATAATATCTTCAGATACTTGTAGTGCCAATTCTCTAGTAGGTGTTAAAACTAATGCTTGTGGCTTATTTTCGTCCCACTCTATTAATTCGCATATTGGAATACCAAACGCTGCGGTTTTACCGCTTCCTGTTTGAGACTTTACTGAGATATCTCTTTTTTCTAATGCTAGCGGAATTACTTTTTCTTGCACTTCAGTTGGTTCAGTGTACCCTAATCCATCAAGGGCACGTAGTATTTCTTCAGATATTCCATAGTCTTTAAATTGTTTAGTCATACATCCAATCTCCTTTTAAATCATGAGAGTTAACATCTCTTGATTGCTTTTACTAAGTATACCAATCATTTCTCTCTGATAGCTTAAAACTGAAAACTATGTTATAATTAAATGTAATTACTTAATAGAAACATATCTTTATTTTTACGTTTTAGAGCCTCAGAGAAATCTGAAGCATTTTTTATTGGTCTATGAAATCCAAGTGAAGAAATGGGGAATTTACATGACATTCCAAAAACATGAAAAAGAAGTATCAGCATTTGTACAAGCTCGAAAAATTCGCGAAAAGATTACATTTACTCGTCGTGATGTCGAAGTTGAAGGTGTTATTTTTAAAATCCTCGAAAACTCTTGTATCGTTGAGATTTCTCAAGAAGACGCAAAAAAAATTGGTGCTGCATCTACTTTAACTGTTGTATCACATAAAAATTATCAAGTAGCTGATGGTTCGACACTATAAAAAAGTGAGCATATTGCTCTCTTTTTTTTGTCTTAAATAGTATGGACAACTCATCAGAATCTTATGTTATTGAAAAAGAAAAACAGGGGTGTCCCTAAAGTCATGATATGTGACTTTTGGGATACCCCTTTACAATATTAATAAAAAACGTCTAGTTTTCATTACTACGAACGCTTTCTGGGAAGCACTCCTTTAGCCGCTTCGCTGCGCTCAGTTGCATCTTCCATGTGTTTAAGTAAAAGGAGCAAAATCTTAAAATTAAGTAGAAGAGACAAATTAATCAACGCTCTTCACCTATTTATCCTACTTTCTTCTTGGAAGCCCCGTTTTCTATATTTATTATTTATTTGAATTGATCAACTGGATATGATGTAATCCAATCACTATAACTACCTACATAAAGTCTTACATGCTCATAGCCAATTTCTTTAAGCATCGCATAAAGTGGTGCAGCTGTTACTCCACTTCCACAATAAACCGTTATTTCTTCATCTTTTGATGCCACTTTTTCAAGCGATTTTTCAATAGCTTTACCGTGTTTAAACTGTCCATTTTCTTTGAGCTGTTCCCAATCAAAATTTCGTGCAGTAGGAATATGCCCAGCTACAAAGTCGATTGGCTCATTTCTACCTTCATATCTCTCTTTCGATCGAGCATCCAGCAGGACACCTTCTATTGCTCTCTCTGATATTGATTTAACCAATTCCTTATGAGCAAAAATTCCTTCGTTCCACTCTAAGTCTAAGTTGGACTTTGCAAACTCAGGAATAACCTTCGAAATAGCAACATTCATTTCCTTCAATTGTTCAAAACCTTCACGTAGAATAAAGACTTTTGGAAATCCTGCATACTTGAAAATCCAATAAGCACGAGGTGCAAATGGCATGCCGCCTTGATCATAAATGACAATTGTATAACTATATTTCAATCCATGATTTTCAAAAAATAGTTTCAACTTATCTTTTGAAGGCATAGGATGTCTACCATCTTTGCTATCCATATTGGACAAGTCGTTTTCCAAATCCATGAAGATGGCTCCGGTTAAATGACTTTCTTCATATAATCGACGTCCCTCTTCTTGATCTGTTAATGAAAACCGGACATCAATAAAGCGTATATTATGATTGTCCAACTCGTTAAAATGTATCCAGACATTGCTCATAATTCGTCTCCTCTATCACTTTAATTTGTCGAAAATAGTCTTCCATTGAGTTAACTGGTTAGACTCCTTAAGCACCAGACGTTCGGATTCAATTTGATTAATCGATTGTTGTAATAGTAATTGTCTAAGTCCCTCTGCTTCTAACTCAATATTGTGATCGATCCACTGACGTAACTTCTTGTTTTCATTTGATAAGAAGGTTTTTGCTTCAACTTTTGTTGCTTCTTCTAACGCTTCACGTAACTTAACTTTCTCATTCTTTTCAAAAAAAGCTTTATTGTTTTTATAATAACTTTTCACATGTTGATAAGGTGAACTATCTTCAAATGGACCGTTGAACTCGAGAAGTTCCATTTTGTTTATTTCATATGGGACAATTGAAAAATCACGGTTATATTCTTTTAATATGCGTGTTTCTTCCATTTGTCTTTGAGCAAGTTTCTTCTCAATCCATTGACTTAAACGGAAGTTGGTAACTCTCATTTCTTGTTCAAAATCAAAACTTAACATAGCTAATGTCTCTGTTAATGCGTATTGCAACGCGTCGCTCGACGATTTTGATGAAAAGACAGCTGGGTTATAAGACTCTTTAAAGAAATCTGAAAAGCGATAGTACACTCGTTGTAGTACATAGTGAAGTAAATCATCTAATTCTTGATAGGCTTCTTTTGTCATGACAGAAGCAAAGGATTTCGCATACCTCGACCGAATGGTTTGTTCTAATTTACTCAATTCAACGAGTCTTTCTTCTTTACGAAGTAAATTCAACTCTGTTTTCTCAATCAAATTCTTAAGATTTTCGACGGTCTTTTCAGTTTCCTCTTTTAAAGCTAATACTGCTAATGATTTAATCTCATCAGATAGGAAATGATGGAACGACTGCTCAAACTGACTCATGCCTGATGCAAGATTTTCTTTTTGTTGTTTCTCTTGTAGTGCTTGCAAACTAGATACACCAAATAATCGTGGGAAACGTATACCAAACTTCTGTAACTCTGCTGCCACATAGTTTCTCACTTCATCTGCTTCATCTTTACTTGCAGCTAGATCAATTGCATTGACAATGAAAAACATTTTATCTAATTCAAAAGCATCTTTTATTCGCCCAAGTTGAATTAAGAATTCACGATCTGCACGAGCAAATGCATGATTATAATACGTAATAAACAAAATTGCATCAGCATTTCGAATATATTCAAAAGCTACACCAGTATGTCGAGCATTGATCGAATCTGCTCCAGGTGTATCCACTAGCGTTACTCCTAAGCGGGTCACATCGCAATCGAAATAGAAATCAATCGTATCGACGAAACAACTTTTACTTTCTTGTGCAACAAATTGCTCAAAATCTTCTCGATTTACACGTAAAGTTGTTCCTAAATTTTTCTTCAAAGATGAGTATCCAGTTTCAAAGGCTTTTATAAAAGCAAGGTGGACGCGTGATTCATCCCCTACTCCTTCTAATTCACCTAAATTTTGCGACTCTTTATATGCTTGATCTAAAGAAGTAATATCCATGCCCACTTTTTTGTATGAAAGTTGGACATCAAGTAATAGTTGATCTTCTGTTTTAAAGTGAACATCTGCTGTTTCATGATGATGTACATCCGAAACAGGACGAATTTTTGTAATGGCAGCTGTCGTTGGATTTGGAGAAACAGGTAATACATTTTCTCCAAGTAAAGCATTTGAAAAAGAAGATTTACCTGCACTGAATGCACCAAACAATGCAATAGTGAAATCCTTTTTCCCCAGTCTCTCTGCTTTTTTCTTTAAGAACGTTGCTGTTTCTTGAAAACCATGTATGGATGAAATAGCGCTAGCGACTTCATTTGCTCGATCAATAGTTTGTTCTAATGGATAACTTTCAACTGTTTTGGATTCAACTTGATCAGTTTGAACAAGTTCATCTGATTTAGTTTCTTGAAAATCTGCAGCCTGGTATGGTTGGATAGATTCTTCCTTTTCACGGAATTCGTTCACCCATCGACTTTTAATTTCTTCAGCATGAGATATTGTTTCTTTTGAAGGCTTGGTATTTTCTTTATTAAATTTCTCCAAGTGATTTTCCAATTCTTCTATCGAACGAATGGCTAAAGCTTTTTCTTGATACTCAGATAATTTTGTATCGGCTAGTCCATAATAATCTTCAGGAAGCTCGTTAATCTGAGTAGCTACCTCAATTTTCCATGGATCAGTTTGTTGGATAAACCATTTACGAGTCGCATCTGCTACGGCATTTGCAAAATTTAATACGGAGTCAGCCGTCAATAATGCACCTTCACGAATTTGATCATCTATTAATTGGATGGATGGATTGAATTTCTTTTCATCAATTGTTATAGATTCTTCGTCATTCAATAATCCAACGTCTTTTAATGACTGTTTCATCAAAGACTTTATGTGTCCTACAATTTGTGATTGAATGACTTTTGTATATTCTAGTTTAACTGCCTCTGCTCGTTGGTTTCGTTCTTCTTCGGTTTTTTTCCCACTAAACAAAACACCAACTTTAAAGTTCTTTTGTTTTGCTTCTAAATATTGTTTTAGTTTATCTCTAAGCTCATACGGTACTAGTGTTGCATTATCTAACAATGATTTGCGATTCGTTTCAAAAGATTTTGTCCATACATCTGAATCTAATAAGGATGATTGTTTTTCATATCTACTTGCCTCTTCTAGAATCTCTTCTTTTGATTTCCATTCGGCCTCAGAAAGAATGTCAGCGAATGTATTTTTACATTCTTCAATTTCACTTTCTATGTATGAAACATGTTCATCTTTAAGCTTCTGTAGTGTTCGATCAGACGTACCTGCTAGATGTTCTTTCCAATTGCTCATACTATCTATCACAATTTCTTTAACTTCTGATAAATCATTATTTGGATGATCAAGTTGTTTTAGTGTTGTGAAAAAGATGTTCTTAGGTTTGACGCCCCATTCTAAAAATGATTGATGAACCGATTTTTTAAAATCTTCAAAACTTAACTCACGATCACGATGTTTGTCGATTTGATTGACAATTAAATAAACATTTTCATTATATTTCAATAGTTGCTTTGTGAATCCGAAATTTAATTCAGATTGAACGTGATTGTAATCCATCATATAAAAAACAATATCGGCTAAATGAAGTGCCGATTCAGTTGATAGTCGATGAGCATCATCCGTAGAATCTACACCTGGAGTATCCATTACGGTTACACCTTCAGGTAATATCGAGGTTTTATGTCCAATTTCAATTTGAGAAATAGATTCGCCGTCTTTACAGAAGTTTTTTACTGTATCAAAATCATAATCTCCTGAAAACTTAACCGGATGGAGTTCTTTCCTATATACAATAGCAAAATCCTCTTTTGCTTTATGGACTTTGACAATGTTTGCGCTCGTTGGTATTGGACTTGAAGGGAGCAATTGTTCTCCTGTTAATGCATTAATCATGCTTGATTTTCCAGCTGAAAAATGACCTGCAAAACCTATGGTAAATTCACGCTCCAAAATTTTGTGTGCAAATAAATTTGTTTTATTTATACGATCCTCATCTTGTGTAAATTGAAATGAGTTTTGAGCAATCGAAGTATTTGTTATTAGTTGACGCATTTTTTCTTCAAATAGTGACATGTGAATGTGAACCCCTTTTAAAGTAATCTCGCTCTATCATACCATGTTTAAATATGTCGTATCATGCAATAATTATACGCCCTTCGAGGGATTAAACCCCTAAATGTTTACATTTTTTTGAGACTTTTCATAAAAAACGTATATAATTTTTTTAATAATCATGCTAAAATGAAAAAAAGTATAAAGATGGGTGAGTGGATTCTTGAGTACCTCAAAACATATTCAAACCGTTTTAAACGGTATCATACAATCATTAAAATCCGTAATCCCTTTAGAAATTGATGTTAAACCCCCTTCATTAATGGCACAACCCTTTGAACAACAAGAGATGGGTGTTTTAGTTGGTATGATCGGGGATATTAAAGGGAGAATTGTCATTGACTCCACTTCTAAAACATTTAGCAGTATTGGAGCTACTATGTTCGGTATGGAACTAGAAGGCGAAATGCTCGAGTCCTTTACAGGAGAACTTGGGAATATGATTTCAGGGAATTTATGTACTTTCGCTGCACAAAGCGACATTGAACTAGATATTACCCCTCCAACGGTTATGGTTGGCCATACAAGATTATTTGGTTTTCAACACGCGTTTAAACTGCCAGTCCACATAAAAGACACAGGTGATATGACCATCATTATTACAATTGACGAAGAATGAGAAACGTAACTCACGAAAAAATTTCGTGAGTTGCGTTTTTTAAGTTCCACCAAAATGTAAGAAAATCGAAAAGACTTTAATTTGTGACGAACTTATGAATTTTATTATCCTTTGCACAGTTCGACAGTTTTTTTAATATTCATCAATTAAACTAGATTTATTCAGTTTAATTGATGTTACATATTGCTTAGGAGGAATTATGAAAACTATTAGTAAGAGTAGCCAATTGGCTCTAATCATTAATGAAAGAAAATTAAATATGTATAAGAAAGCACAGGTTTTAGGTTTTACTCATCCTGAAGTTGTAGCTTATAGTCAAGAACTTGATGATTTGATCAACTTCATGCTAGGAATTCGAGTGTCCTAAAATTAGACTCTCTTTTCTAAATTTCGAGCCGTTTTAATTTTTTCAACTAACGCTTGATTCTTAAAAGTTTCAACATAGTCGCTTAATGCGTATGCAACTGCTCCAACTGCAATCCATGTAGCCATTTCATTAAGATGTAAAACGGTGAATCCTGCAACGATTAGAAATAGTGTAAGCATAATCAATACATTTGAAAACATAAAGAATTCCTTTACATGTTTATTCAAACGTTGTTCCAATTTCTTTTTATTGTATGAAAACTTTCATTCACTACGATATTTATATAGGACTTATTCATTGAGACAATATAAAAAATCCTTCCAGGAATTAAGAAGGATTTTAAGCAAACATTCTGATTATTTCTCAAAAACTTGATGGATAATTTCATGCGGTTTGCTGTTATTTAGATTTTTATAAATACAACTTTCTGGTTTTTTTCTAAGATTTTCAGAAAACGCAATGGCTAATTCTGCTTCCCCTGCTACATGAACCTCTTTCCAACCTCGTTCTTTCATTAAACGTTCGACATGTGTACCCATTCCTTTATAAAATCTGTTCAAATTCTCTCTAAGTCGAGATTCAATGAAATCCACTTTACTACTTCCAATTACATGCTTCCCGGTGAAATCCATTTTCTTTTCCTCTCCCCATGTTTCCAGGTTCGGATCAAATACGAATGATAAATCGTCCCGAAGTAATCCCATTGCCGTATCAAGAATACGTACTTCTCCAAAGCTAGGTAATACAATTGCAGCTTCTGGATATGCTTTATACATATATTCAAATTGTTCAAGTACAGGCTTGTCTTCCCAATCAAAACTTGTCTTAACGGGGACTTGAACATAATGAACGGACCAAAGTTCTGGGTTGTCAGAAGCAAATATAACAATGCCTTTGTGCAAATCTTCTTTATTGTCTTCAATTTCGCCTAATACTTTTTTCTTTAACCCTTGAAATGACTTTAATTCTTCATCTTTATCTGAACCGGCTAAAAATTTTTCTAAGTCTTTCAGGCCATTTTTTAAATGAATTTTCCATGCTCCATTTGTTTGTTCATGATCACCTGGGTTGGTATTTAAATACATACTTAAGACATTTCGTGACCCACTACTGTACTCTCTTAACGAATGAATTTCATTACTTATGCTCATATGTGATATTTCCTCCTCTTAAATTGGCTAGGAATGCAAACATATTCATTACCATGCTTGTAGTATGTATATAAAATCATTAAATTATTGATTTGAATTGATTAAATTTCTGAAATAAATCGATTTCAGTTCTTTTAAACTTAAATGAAAATTCTTATAAAAGAATTTGTAGTTGTTAATTTTATAAAAATACTCTTTATTACCGTTTCAGTCGGTCGCTTTCCGCGGGCATGACTTCAGTCTCCTCATCACTCCGTTCTTGCGGGGCCTTCAGTTCATGCTATTCCCGCTGGAGTCGCCGTCTTGCACTATAATCTATCACTAACTAAAAAGAAATTTATTAAAAGCAGAAAAAAACAGGCTTTGATATGATAAAGCCTTATTTTTCTTCCCGTATAGAAGTTAAACAACCTCGAAGACTCTTCTGTAAAAAGCCCAATAAAAAAAACAAGTAGAGAAGAAACAATAATCATTTCTCTCTACTTGATTTAAGTGGTATTTATTGAAAAGCCTGCATTTGTATTTTTTTAATTATTTATTGCACTTTGAGACTCGATTCAATGTTTTTTCAAGTCTGGTAATTCTCTCACGCTTGGTAACGTGTAATTAGCTTTAATTGTTTAACCCTTTTCCATTTCTTCAGTAGTGACGCCAGATAATACTAATATGGTGGTTAAATCTGCTATATTACCCATGAGAATATCGGTTTCTAAACGATCTCCAATCATGAAACATTCATTTGCGGGCATTTATAGTAGTCCTTCTAGACCTAAATCCGCCATCAGAAGGGAAGGCTTACCACCAATTTCTGTTATTTCGTGTCCACTGGCTGCTGTGAAAGCGGCAATAATTGAACCGCAGTCTAGTGCTTCACCACCATCTACTGGACATGTAGGATCAGGATTAGTCGCAACAATCTTTGCGTCATTTTTCCATGCTTGATCCGTAATCTCTACCCTTGTTACCAGAAGTCATGCAAATTTATATTAATCCATCATCTCTGCAACAAGTTCATATGAACGTAATCGGTCTTCCTGGTGGAAAATGTGTGAGTTGATAATGATTTCGTTTGCTCTGGTATCTTTAATAAAGCTTTCAAGTTTTCGTTTCACTGTTTCAGGACTACCAACTATCGTTGAAGTAGATGCAAGCTTTTCTTCAAATGTTGCTTGTTCTCTCATTGTCCATGCGGCATTTAGATCATCGATAGGTGGTTGGAATTGTTTTGGCATCCCTCTCATCAAATCGAACATTTGTTGTTGCTGAGAAGTTGCCAACCATTTAGCTCTTTCATCTGTATCTGCAGCAATCACATTAACACCGAGCATAGCATAAGGTTCCTTCAACACTTTAGATGGCTTGAAATGTTGGTGGTATATCTGCATTGCTGGTAACGTGTAGTCGTTTGAAAAATGACTCGCAAATGAAAAAGGAAGTCCTTTCTCTGCTGCTAGTTTAGCGCTAAAGCCACTTGAACCTAAAAGCCAAAGTGGTATTTCTAGCCCTTCCCCTGGATATGCGCGAACTCTTCCTGCAAGTCCTTGATCAAAGAAAGATTCAAGTTCTTCTACTTGAGTAGGGAAATCATCT
>JBFIXW010000051.1:0-13797 GCA_041605715.1 Paenisporosarcina sp. | reverse complement strand
AGTGCTTGAACCGCTTTTGATTGAAGTAGAAAAGCGGATGGAGGGTTAAGAATGCTTAGAAGCCCTTGTTCAACAAATTTCATCAAAGCTTGACCGACATCATCTCCTGATATTGGATCCTTATCGTTCACCAAATGCTCTACGGGGTAAGTTTGACGATATAAAATATCAATTCGCTCACCTAATGGGGTATACAAACCCGCTTGAAGAATATCTCCATCTTCCGTTACGTCATCAGTGACTATTCGTAAATTGTCCAAGCTTACATATTCAGAAGGCAAATCTAGTTGTTCTTGCAAATAACGGGTCGTCCACTTATCTTCAATATGATCATCATGTGACGTAAAGACGATTTTAGGTGTACCAGGTTTCTTTAAACTTTCCCAACTGGACGATATGGCTTTTCTCATCTCCATATGTAATAACTGAGTACATTCTTCATTGGGGTTTTCTAACTTGAAATGACTGCAAATATAAGAATTTGCATGGAACGTTTCCTTTATAAAGGTTGGAGTATCTGCATTAAACTCAAGAAGCTTAATGGATGACCCGTTTATGACGAAATCGAGTCTTCCGATAATGTATTCCTGTGGAATAGATTTCACTTTGATGTAGCCAAGTGTTTCTTTAGGGAAGCCTAATTGCAATAACGTTGCATCCTCAAGAGTTCTTAGAAGAGGTGCTACTTTTTCGAAAATAAGTCCGACTTCTCTAGCAGCCTGTCGAACTTTCTCCCAATATTCTTTTGTTTGCACATGAATATCCAATAAAGCATATTCTTCTTTTTCTAAATCGGGATAAAAGTAAGGGATTTCGCTATATACTTGATTTCTTTCTTTAGAAAATGAAGAGTTCATCACCCTCCAAATCCTCCTTTAGTACCGCTTCCTATGCCGGATTTGTAGTTTGAAATATGTTTTGAATACCCACTCGATTTTTTAAATGCGCTCTTACTGCTAAACATTCTGCCAAGGAAGTAATACCCTCCATAATGAGAAGAGCGAGTGTCATCACAATAGTAAGTTCCTTCATCATCATCCCATTCCCAATCATCGCAATCATAGCCTGTTGGTTCGTCTGGATAAGTTTCGTTTTGACTGCAACCAGTCATGCCTAGTGCTAAAATAGATGTGGCAACTCCTGCCATTAGCTTCTTGGTTTTACTCATCTCAATATCCCTCCAATTTATAACCAGTTTTAATCATATAAAGTACATATATAAGGCGATCCTCATCGATCTCTGCAGAGTCACGTTCCCATTCCATCTGATCGAAGTACAAGTAAACACTTCCGATATGGCTCAGAATCTCCAAATGCTGATCGAACTCATGTTTCTGGATGATTGGGTGGTTTTCTCTTAAATTAAATTCTCGAATTTCTAAAGTGAGTCTACCATTCAAATTAAATACTTCTTTTTCTCTTTCGGATTCTTCTACTTTCTTTACATAGATCAGATGTAGATTTCCTTCAATTGCTGAAGAAGTTTGTTGATATGTTATTCCATCCTTTACAAAGAACTCGCATTCTCTACGAGTGAGTATTTGATCGAGTTCAATTGAATCGTAATGAAAAAGTGGTTCAAAAGAGTGTAGCCCTTTGTACAATCGGTATTCTAATGAGGCTGTTGCCAACTCTAATTCATCCTTTCATTTATGCAAAATATAATACGATTGAAGAATGTTAAAGTTTCAATCATATTCACACTTTTTAAGCTTCCCTAGGTAAAAGCTAAAAAGAGTAAATTATAAAAGTGACTTGGCAAAAACAAGCATAATTCATTATCTAATTATTTTCGTTAAATTCATATATTTTTCTGACATGATACGAAAAAAATATTACAATATAAGGAAATGATGAGCGAAAGGAAGTTGGGAAATGGAACACAAATTATACTATCAAGATGCATACATCGAACATTTTTCTTCACGCGTAAAAGAACAACACCATGATTTAGAGGGGAACTGGTATGTAACGCTTGAACAAACAGCTTTCTATCCAACCGGAGGGGGTCAACCTCATGATATCGGATTTATTAATGAAGAGTTGGTTACGAACGTGGAAGAAATCGATGGAGAAATTCGACATTATATTCAAAACCCAGTCTTTACTAATCAAATTGAAATTGATGGGAAAATCGATTGGGTAAGGCGTTACGATTTTATGCAACAGCATGCTGGGCAACATGTGCTAACGGCAGCTATTGTTGAAATTTTTGATATTCAAACAACCAGTTTCCACTTAGGAGAAGAAACGGTAACGATAGACTTGAATTGTTCTGAAATTGACGAGGCTCAATTATTGTTTGCCGAAGACATGGCTAATCGAATTATAATGGAAAACCGACCGATTGAGACAAAGTGGGTGACGAAGGAACAACTGGAGAAATATCCTCTTCGTAAAAAAGTAAAAGTGGATCAAGACATTCGACTAGTGATTATTCCTGAATTTGACTACAACGGATGTGGAGGGACGCATCCACGAAATACAGCTGAAATTGCCATGTTAAAAATATTGAAAGTTGAAAAACAAAATGGTCAAATACGAATTCATTTTGTGTGTGGAAATCGTATTCGAAAACAACTACAGAAAAAACAAAAAGCGGTTTTAGAAATGATCCACTTATTAAGTTCGTCTGAAGAGAAATTAGGAGAAACGGTTAAAGTTCTTCTGAATCAGAAAAAGGTACTAGAGAAACAGTTGGTGGAAAAACAACAGCTACTAATTGAATTTGAATCTAGAGAATTGATAGAATCTCAGCAACAGGCTTTTCCTTTAATTCATGCACATTATCATGATAGGTCCATTCAAGATTTGCAAAAACTTGCTCAACTTGTGGTGACGGAGTCTCCAAGTGTTATTGTTTTACTCATTGCGAGAAATGAGCAACGTCTACAAGTGGTGTTAGGTCGGGGTCAAAATTTGAATGTGAATTTGAAAGAGGTTTTATCCGAAATCTTACCTTTGATTAATGGAAAAGGTGGAGGCTCGGAAAGTTTTGTGCAAGGTGGAGGAATTGACGAGATGGATGTCGTTTTATTCGAAGATACGTGCGTCAATCTATTAAAGAATCACTTAGATAAGTAAAAAGAAAACCGTTAAAAAAGGATTATAGAAATATGTGATGATATATGGTGTGAATGTGTAAAGATAACCGGTTCGAAATTTGCGACTGAAGTTTCAAACTACAGTAACTTAGTTATTTGGCTCACCAGCCATACAAGTATTTTCAGAGATATGTCGATGTATGATTCGAAACAATAAGGGAAAAATCACATGAGCAACAGTGGATTGTTTTATTAGAAAAGTAAATACAAGAAAAAACGCTTAAAATTGTTAGATTTAAGATGGATTAGCTTCCTTTAAATCAAACTTTTTGAGCTTTTTTATTACAATAGACTCAGATTTGTGAATTGTTAGAAAATTCAGTTGACGACTAAACTTGTAAACGTTTACAATCAAAGAGTTATTTCATAATAGGATTAACTAATGAAGCGAATGTTTGTCAAAGCGGAAGCTATCGAGTATGTTGTCGCCGACTTCATAAACAATCATTGGGAGGAATGGAAATTGACTTTCGGAAATTTACTAGCACCCGAACAATATAATATTACTTCAGAATTAGAACAGTACAAAAATGATGATACACGCATAGCTATTCGTTGGATAGATGATGCAAATAATAGAAGAGACATTTCATACAAAGAGTTAATTGACAAAACGAATCAATATGCACAAACCTTATTAAAACTTGGAATTAAAAAAGGTGACCGTTTAATGATCATTCTGCCAAGAATTCCAGAGGCATACATGACATACCTAGCTTGTTTGAGAGCAGGGATTGTCGCCATTCCATGTTCAGAAATGTTGCGAAAAAAAGATTTACTATATCGCATGCATCATTCAGGTGCCAAAGGAATCGTTGCTCACTACAAAACGACTGCTGAAACGAACTCTATTGATGAAGATGTAGAAGCTTTACATATTAAGTTGATTGTTGGAGGAAATGAAGACGGTTGGCAATCTTTTGAAGAGTTGGTGGAACACGAAAGTACATCATTTGAAGCTGTAGACACACATCGCGAAGATATGGCATTTCTATCTTATACCTCCGGCACAACTGGAAATCCTAAAGGCGTCGTTCATGTTCATGGATGGGGGTATGCTCACGTTCGGACGGCTGCCACTCAATGGTTAGGTGTTAAAAGTGGAGATACCGTTTGGGCAACGGCAGCACCTGGTTGGCAAAAATGGATTTGGAGTCCTTTCTTATCTACAATAACTTTAGGCGCGACTGCATTAGTTTATAATGGTGTATTCGACCCTCTTAAGTATTTAAGTATTTTAAAAGAAGAAAAAGTGAATGTTTTATGTTGTACACCAACTGAATATCGAATTATTGCCAAAGTGGAAAACTTGAATTCGTATAAATTAAAAGATCTGCGAAGTGCTGTGTCTGCTGGTGAACCTCTAAATAGACAAGTTATTGAAGCTTTCCAAAACTCATTTGGTATTAATGTACGAGATGGCTATGGTCAAACTGAAAATACATTACTAGTTGGAACACTTCAAGACATGGAAGTGAAGCCCGGTTCGATGGGGAAACCTACCCCAGGAAACCCGGTCGATATTATTAATGAAGATGGTGTATCAACTGCTGTAGGTGAAGTTGGAGATATTGCTGTTCACAGAAGCTGCCCTGCGTTATTCAAAGAGTATTATCGTGATCCTGAACGTACAAATGCGGCTTTCCGTGGAGACTGGTATCTAACGGGTGACCAAGCTTCTAAAGATGAAGATGGGTATTTCTGGTTTGAAGGCCGAAGCGATGATATTATCATCAGCTCGGGCTATACGATTGGACCATTTGAAGTGGAAGATGCATTAATGAAACATAGTGCGGTGCAAGAATGTGCAGTTGTAGCAGCTCCTGATGAAGTTAGAGGGAATGTAGTCAAAGCTTATATTGTGTTGCGTGATTCTAATGCAATTAGAGATAAGGAAACATTAATTAAAGAATTGCAAAATCATACTAAAGAAATTACAGCGCCATATAAATATCCTAGAATTATCGAATTTTTAGATGAGCTCCCAAAAACAGCTTCAGGCAAAATTCGTCGAGTCGAGCTTCGAAAATTAAATGCTTAAAGACTTTTGACAATAGAATTAAAGCAGGCAAAAAATCTTAATAAGATTTCTTGCCTGCTTTTCATTTCTTACAATCCTAAATTATTAATGGTTATTCTTTTTCCTCTAAGTCTTCAATAAGTGCTTTCATCTCTTTTATTTCCTTTCGTTGAGCCTCGATTATACTATCCGCCAAATCACGAACACGTGGATCGGAAATATTGGCACGTTCACTAGTTAGAATAGCTATAGAGTGATGAGGAATCATTGCTTTCATCCATGAAGTATCATCTATAGTAGATTGACTGCGTACTAGTGAAATAGCAATGATGAATACTAAAGCACTCCCAGCGAAAATAGCCATATTTACTTTACGGTTTGTGTACATTTTTAACATGAATGCCAACATAATAATCGCCATTACTGCGCCCATCATAAGTGCCATATATAGTCGAGTTTCACTAAAGAATAGATGATTCACCTCATAGGTATTTAAATACATAAGTCCAAACATAATAACGGTCGATGTTAAAATCATTAAGCCGAATCTTGCATAATTTTTCATTAATAATCCTCCTTGAATTCGTGTGTTATTATTGTTTTTTCCTAAAATCTAACCTCTAAACCTCTTATCAGATTTTTAAAAGATTGAATTTCAGTAAATATATTTGTATCAAAGTTGATGAAAAAAGAACGTATGTGCGATAATATTGAGAGATCTAATTGAGGTGTTCACATGAAACCAGTAATTGTTGCTGAAAAGCCGAGCCAAGCAAAAGCATATGCAGACGCCTTCAAAGTCAAGAAACAGGAAGGCTTTTTTGACGTGCAGCCTTGTGATATTTTTCCGAGTGGTGCTTTTATTACTTGGGGAATTGGGCATCTAGTGGAGCTTCGAGATCCGAAGGCTCATAACGCAAAGTGGACGAAATGGTCATTACAGACATTACCGATTATTCCTGATGAATTTCAGTTTCAAATTGCTAAAGGAAAAGCGAAGCAATTCGGGATTATTAAAAAGTTAATACATGAAACAGATACGGTCATAAATGCCTGTGACGTGGATCGTGAAGGATCAAATATTTTTTACAGTATTTTCGATTATACGCGTGCTCGTAATAAAACTATTAAAAGATTGTGGATTAACTCATTGGAAGTAGATGAAGTACGGAAGGGTTTCTTAAGTCTGCAAGATAACCATAAAGACTTATTGATGTATGAAGAAGCAAAAGCTCGACAAATTAGCGATTGGCTTGTTGGAATGAATGGGTCGAGATTGTATACACTGCTCATTCAGAAAAAAGGAATTCGGGAAGTATTTTCAATTGGAAGAGTGCAATCACCAACTGTGTATCTGATATATCAACGTGCATTAGAAATCGAACGTTTTAATCCAGAGCCATTTTTTGAATTAGAGGGAGTCTTTAAAGCTGAACACGGTGTTTATAAAGGTAAAGTCAAAGGTAAGTTAAAGACGCGGGAAGAAGCCGAAGAACTATTAACAAAGCACGTAAATGATGAAACAATTCCTGGTGTGATTACAAAACTTAAAACGGAAGATAAAAGAATACTTCCTCCAAAATTGCATGCATTGTCTACTTTGCAAGCAACGGCAAATCGCAAGTGGAAGTATAGTCCAGCAAAAGTTCTTTCAACGATGCAAAAATTGTATGAAAAGAAATTAGTGACTTACCCGAGAACTGACACACAATTTATTACACTAAATGAGTTTGCTTATCTCGAAAATCAAGTAGAATCTTACCAAAAATTGATCCAACAACCATTTGAAGTGGCATCACGAAAAGCAAATAATCGCTATGTCGACAATACAAAAGTTCAAGAACATTACGCCATTATCCCCACCAAAAAAATTCCGAGTGACAAAGTTTTAGCTGGATTGACATCTGACGAACGTAATTTATACGAAGAAGTGGTTCGAACAACTCTCGCGATGTTCCATACGAATTATTTATACCAAGAAACAACCGTTCAAACAGACGTTAATAGACTGGCTTTTCATTCCACTGGAAAAACAGAAGTTGATAAAGGTTGGAAATCTTTATTTTCAAATGAAAAGGAATCTATATCTACTAAAGAACCTACTTTGCCTCAATTGAGACTTCTTGAAGAAGTAAAAAGTAAAATAACTATGCAAGAAGGTAAAACTTCTCCGCCGAAGCCATATACCGAAGGGCAACTAATTGCCATGATGAAAACTTGTGGGAAATTTGTTGAAGACCAAATAGATACGGACATATTAAAAGAGGTGGAAGGACTAGGCACGGAAGCTACACGAAGCGGAATAATTGAAACAATCAAAAGACACGGCTATATTGAAGTGAAAAGAAATATTGTGAACATTACTGAAAAGGGAAGAGTCCTTTGCGAAGCCATTGATGGTAATCTATTAGCGAGTCCAGTTATGACTGCGAAGTGGGAAACCTATTTACGAAAAATTGGTAATGGACAAGGTTCATCTGAGCTGTTTTTAGGAAGCATTGCAAAGTATTTAAACCAACTCATTCTAGATGTGCCGACTCAATTAAATGAAAAAACCTTTCACATGACCATTGAAAATCCCGTAACAAGAAAAGAAGTTGCTCCATGTCCAACTTGTAAAAAAGGTATGATCATTTCAAGGAAGAATTTTTATGGATGTTCAGCTTATAAAACGGGATGTAAACAAACATTCCCTGCGATTTTTCTGAAGAAGAGGATTAGTTCAAAGCATATAGAAGACTTGTGTTTGAATGGGGCAACGGACGTTGTAAAAGGTTTTGTAGCAAAATCCGGCAAGACCTTTAATGCGAAATTGACATTAACAAATGGTAAGATAACCTTAAATTTTCTTTAGGAGGAAAACACATGAGCACAAAAACATATCAGTCATTAGTGGATGATCGGATTTTTATTGGTGGTGTAACAGATGTTCCTAATGCAATTGAAAATGAACAAATAGATGTTGTGTATGATTTACGAGCGGAGGTTTCTGCTTCATCAAGCGATATTAGTAAGCATCAACCTATTGTAGACGATGGTGAATTTCAAGATGAATCAATCCGTACTGGTGTCAAACAAATTGTTCAGGATTATCAAGATGGCAAGAAAGTTTTCTTTCATTGCAACACAGGTCGTGGAAGAGCAGGAACTATGGCTGTAGCAACTTTAATGGAATTACGTTTAGCTCACACTATTGAGGAAGCTGAAGCGAAAGTGAAAATGATACGTCCTGAAATTGATGTAAAACCTCAATTAAAAGAAGCATTAAAGCGAATATACGAAGCCTGAAAAGCATAAACTACAGGGAGCGGCCTATAAAAAGGTGGCTTCCTTTTTTTCATTTGAACAAACAATGGAAGTTACATTTTTTGACAAAGTGCAATTTTTGTCAATTAGGAGTATACTTAAAACAAGAGAATTTTTAAGAAGAGGTGAAGAATGGAAAACACTCAAGTACCCAATGCCGTTAACAAGGACTTTTTGACAAATGAATTAGGGCTTATTCAACATTTAAATACTACCATCTTTAAGAAACGCGACTTTTTTGTTCTTTCTCCTTCTGTCCAAAACAAAACAAATGTTTTTGACCTACGAGAAGTTAGTTTGAACAAATATAACCGTATAGCACATAATGGTTATTTATTAATTCGTTATAAAGAACGTTTTTTAATTGCCAAACTTGCGAATTTCAGAAAGAAAATGATGCGCGAGGAATTAAAAGCTGCAAGTACTTCTAAGTCTTCTCACTGGAAGTTCATCGTAAAAGAATCTCCAACTCCTCATGTGGTTTGTCAAGCAGACCCAGAAGAGTCATATCCTTTACAAGAACCATCTAGCAACCAGTTAATTAAATTCTTCTCATAATAAGCGAAAGCATACGTAGAATTTCTACGTATGCTTTTTTTGTTGATTGGAAAGTGTAAGTTTTTGGATATCATAATATAAGAAAAGGAACGGCTATCAGCCCTATTAGTGAAAGCTGAGTTTTTCTAATGTTCTGGGTAAAAAGGCGTGTAGTTCGAATTTCTTTAATTCACTTTGGAGTCATTTTGTATCTGGTCATGATTTCATGCTTATCTTTTGTCAAAGAAGGGTAATCATTAACAAATCAAGAATACGGGAGTTGTTTAAATGAGTCTAAATCAAATCGAACTATCTAACCTTTCATTATCATATCAGGATCAAGGCGATGGTGAAGTCGTTGTCTTACTTCATGGTTTTTGTGGAAGTCATGCCTATTGGGACGAGGTAATGCCGGTTTTGTCAAAGAAAAATCGTGTGATTGTACCTGATTTACCAGGGCATGGTGATTCCACATTTCCTAAAGGAAATTACCAACTAGAGTATATGGCTGATACTTTAAAAGAGCTTTTAGACAAATTAGGTATTGAGAAAGTGACCTTATTTGGCCATTCATTAGGTGGTTATATAACTTTAGCGTTTGCAGAAAAATATGAAGAACACTTGCTAGGGTTTTCTTTAATTCACTCAACAGCTCATGCGGATTCAGAACAAGCAAAGGATGGCCGAGTTGCTTCAATTGAAAAAGTGCAGAAAGAAGGAATTACTGAATTTGTTGATGGATTAATCCCGAAATTGTTTGCTGAAGAGAATTTAGTACCGAATGCTGCAGATATCCAAAAGACGAAAAAAATTGGATATGGTACATCTGAAGAAGGCGCACTTGGCATGTTACAAGCGATGAAAGAACGACCAGACCGTAATCATGTCTTAAAAAACAGTAGACTACCGGCTTTATTAATTGCTGGAGAAAAGGATCAAGTCATTCCTCCAGAAAAGACGTTTTCTGTCCGTAAAGACTCAATTTCTCAAGCTTTAATTAAGGGAGCGGGACACATGAGTATGATGGAAAAACCGGAGGCCTTAATTTCTGAGATTCAACATTTTTTGAAATCATAAAACCTATGTGAAAAAACCTCCTATTATATAGGAATTTTCAGACTGAATAAAATTTGACTTTTAATATTATTTCTTTTGATTGAAATAAAGGCGGAATCCTCCTCGTATATAGAGGGTTTTTCGATTTACCTAATCAAAAATGAGAAAGAGCATGGAAAATGAATTCCATGCTCTTTTGGTACTTATAATTTGAAAATGTTTAACTTTTAAAGATTCACAGTTCTTCATTAAAAACATTGGAAAGATGAAACGCGGTCTAAATCAGTACCGTAATAATTCCATCTAAATCCGTTCCAACGATAGCCTGCAATGGATTCTCTACCAACAAAAGTTGGGAAGAACCAAAAAGATCGACCGTTTCTCAACCAAATATACGTAAAGCGGTATAAGCATCCACGAATTGCTCCAGGATCTACTGCATATAAACTTACGCCACCTCTAGCTTGCGGAGCCTGCTGTGGTGTAAACGATGGTGGTGGCCCTGAAGGAACATTAGATGGGGGACGAACACCACCTGGTAGCGAAGGAAAACCTGGCCCTTGGGATGGTGGTCCACCAGGTCCCGGAAATCCAGGTCTTCCAAATGGTGGCCCTCCTTGTCCAGGGAAGCCAGGAATTCCGAATTGTGGTCCTCCTCGTCCAGGGAAACCGGGTATGTCAAAGGGTGAAGAGTCTCTATCTGAAAAAGGGAAACCAGGAAATTGATTAACCAAAAATTTGTACCTCCCTTACACTTTTCTCTTCCTAGTCTATGTACGTAGAATGGAAAAGCTTGGGTAGAGGTTCACAATCTGTTTATTACCGTTTATAGCACATAAAAATAAACGCATAAAAAGTGACAAAGTGTTCCAAAAAGAATAAAAATGTGGAAAATCTCATGGAAGCCTAGAGGTGAGAATTTTAAAATATTGGGTTTCGCTGCATAAATGGTTCCGCCAATGGTATACATAACTCCTCCTGCAATTAATAACAGTATACCTTCAAAGCTTAAACGCTCAGATAATGGTGCTGCCAGAAACACAATAATCCAACCCATTGCAATATATAGAACAGTAGATAACCATCTTGGAGAATGAAACCAAACCATTTTAAATAAAACACCTGCTATTGCAAGGGTAGCAACAATCGAAAATAATATGACTCCTGTTTTACCTTCTAGAGCAATAAGACAAAGCGGTGCATAAGATCCAGCAATTAAAATGTAAATCATAGAATGGTCTAGTTTTCTGAAATAGGCAATTGTTTTGTCCGTAGCTAGTACCATATGATAGATGGCGGACGTTGAATACAAGAGAATCATACTTAATCCGAAAATGGAGACAGCTATAACCTGTAGAATGGAATCCTCATTTGAAATTGCTTTTTCCACCATCAATAGTAAGGCAATAACAGATAAGCCAGCACCAAAAAAATGTGATAAAGAATTAAACGGTTCGCGAATATAACGATTCATGAATACCCTCATTTCTTCAAGTAGTATTGATAACTACTTATCAATATATAGTTAATTCATCATGTAGTCAACATTTACGTTTTCGGGTTTTTCATGTAAAATGAAGATGAAGGAAACAGACATATATGAGGTGGTATTATGGAAAATATCAACGACTTACTAGAGAAGATATCACTCGAAAAGAGTGTGTCATTAGAAGAAATGCCAGAAATTGATTTATATATGGATCAAGTCATTCAATTATTTGATCAAAAATATAAAAAAACGAAACGAAATGAAGATGAAAAAATACTTACCAAAACCATGATAAACAACTATGCGAAGGGCAAGTTGTTTATTCCAATTAAGAACAAAAAGTATTCGAAAAAGCATCTCATATTAATCAGCCTAATTTATCAATTAAAAGGTGCTCTTTCGATTACTGATATTAAATCCACACTACAAATAATTAACGATAAGATCACAAGTGATGACATAAATCTAGATGCGTTCTATACTAGTTTACTTACACTGCAGAAAACGAATGCAGAAAATGTGACTGACTCCATTCCACTTAGGCAGCAAGAAGTAAAACAGGTGATTGTTGAAGAAGATGAGAACATAGAACAAATTTTGCTTATTGCTTCACTCGTTAACATTAGTAATTCTTACCGAAAAGTAGCCGAGCGTCTGATCGATGACTTATCTAAAAACGTTGCAGTACCAGGTGAGGAAACTAACACGAAAAAATAAGCAGTTGAAACAGTTGCAACAAACACGAAAGTTTGAGTGCCAGGCACCGATTAAGGAGTGACATTATTGTTAGAACAAGCAAGGAAGTATTTACAATCATATTTTGGGTATGAAACGTTCCGTAAAGGACAAGAACAAGCCATCCAGCAAGTATTGGATGGAGTAAATTCCATATGTGTTATGCCTACTGGTGGAGGGAAATCGATTTGTTATCAAATTCCGGCACTGGTCCTTGAAGGTACGACCATTGTTGTGTCACCACTTATTTCTTTAATGAAAGACCAAGTTGATACATTAATAGAAGCTGGTATTTCTGCAGCGTATATTAATAGCTCGCTCAGTCATGAGGAAGTAAGAGAAGTGCTTTATGATGTTCAACGCGGAGCGGTAAAACTATTATATATAGCACCAGAGCGATTAGATTCACAGACATTCTTAAATGAATTACAAGGAATCCCGGTGCCGCTCATCGCAGTTGATGAAGCACACTGTATTTCACAATGGGGTCATGATTTTAGACCAAGCTATCGTTTAATTAGTCGCATGACTGAATTATTTCCGAATACACCGACTGTGTTGGCTTTAACAGCAACGGCTACACCTCAAGTGAGAGAAGACATTTGTAGGATTTTAGCAATAAAAGAAGAACACACGGTAATGACTGGATTTGAACGCGCAAACCTTTCATTTTCAGTAATTCCTGGTCAAGATCGCGAAAAATTTGTGAAAGATTATGTAAAGAAAAACGAAAATGAAGCGGGCATCATTTACGCTGCGACTCGAAAAACGGTGGATCATGTTCACGATATGTTACATAAACGTGGAGTTAAGGTTGCTAAATATCATGCAGGTTTATTTGATGAGGATCGACGATATGAACAAGAGCGATTTTTGAAGGATGAAGTGGATGTTATGGTGGCAACGAACGCCTTTGGTATGGGGATAGATAAATCCAATATTCGATATGTCATTCATTATCAAATTCCACGTAATATGGAGAGTTATTACCAAGAAGCGGGACGTGCAGGTCGTGATGGACTTCCGAGTGAATGTATTTTGATGTACGCATCTCAAGATGTACAAACACAACGCTTCTTAATTGACCAAGCGCAAGACCAAAGTCGAATTCCTGGGGAGCTTGTGAAGCTTCAAGAAATGGTTGATTACTGTCATACCGAAAATTGTTTGCAACAATTCATCATACATTATTTTGGTGATACAGATGCGCAAGTGTGTGGACGATGCAGCAATTGCATGGATGATCGTGAAAGCCAAGATGTCACAACCGACGCTCAGATGGTGCTCTCTTGTGTTATTCGAATGGGTCAGAAGTTTGGTAAAATGCTGACGGCTCAAGTGTTGACTGGCTCAAAGAATAAAAAGGTCATCGAATTTGGTTTTGATAAGTTGACGACTTACGGAATTTTAAAACACTACAGTGCTAAAGAAGTGGCGAACCTGATGGAGTTTATGATTTCTCAAGATTTATTAGCAGTAGAGCATGGATCGTTTCCGACAATTTATGTCACAGAACATAGTAAAGATGTACTTAAAGGAAATCGCAAAGT
>JBFIXW010000050.1:0-13942 GCA_041605715.1 Paenisporosarcina sp. | reverse complement strand
GGAATAAACTCGCGTAACTCTTCAATGCGTTTTTCTTTCGACAGCATAACTTGCTCGATTAAATATTTTGTTAAGGACATCTCTTTTGCGCCAGCTGCTAACATCGTGACTAGATTGTCTGGTTTGACAGAAGTGACTAAATCTAGCATAGAACCTGTTTTTAAAAACTTCGGTGAGAAGCCAGCAAATGGTCCGAATAGCAACGATTTTTTATTGTCAATAAATCTTGTATCTAGATGTGGAACTGACATTGGGGGAGCCCCAACTTTAGCCTTGCCATATACTTTGGCATGATGTTGCTCTACGATTTCAGGCTTGTTGCAAACTAAAAACAAGCCACTTACCGGGAATCCGCCAATCTGTTTTCCTTCTGGGATCCCAGACTTTTGCAGCAAATGAAGACTTCCGCCTCCGCCTCCAATAAAGACAAACTTAGCCTTATGGCGTTCTACGGTCTCTTTGTCGTTACGTACTTTAAGCTCCCATGAGCCGTCACTTGTACGATTCATATTTTCAACGCTATGTTTATATTTGATATCGACATTGTGACTCTTTAAATGGTTAAACAGCATACGTGTTAATGCACCAAAATTAACGTCAGTTCCATTGTCGATTTTGGTTGCCGCAATCGCTTCGTTTGCAGGGCGTTCTTGCATAACCAACGGAATCCATTCTTTCAAAATTTCATGGTCATCAGAGAACTCCATGTTCTGAAAAAGAGGATTATTTGACATGGCTTCAAAGCGTTTCTTTAAAAACGCAATATTTTGTTCCCCTTGTACCATACTCATATGAGGCAATTGCATGATAAAGTCCTGCGGATTGCTGATCAATTTGTTTTTAACAAGGTGAGACCAAAACTGCATCGAAAGCTGAAACTGTTCATTAATTTGAATCGCTTTACTAATATCTATTGACCCATCTGGCTTTACACTTGTGTAGTTCAGTTCGCACAATGCGGCATGCCCAGTTCCGGCATTATTCCACTCATTCGAGCTTTCTTCTCCCGCACTCTCAAGCTTCTCAAACACTGTAATATTCCATTCTGGTACTAATTCTTTTAAAAGGGTTCCTAAAGTCGCACTCATTATACCGGCACCAATTAAGATGACGTCTGTATTTTTTTCTTCAATGCTCATTTTTACCAACCATCCTTACCCTAAAATTGCAGAACGGATGTAGGCGCTCCTGCTTAGGATACACACAAAGCCTAGGCGAGACCTAGTCACACACCTTTTCTGTTTCAATGATGTCCATACTATAGTGTAATATAATTTTATATAGATTAAAACATTCGTACTTCCTACCATTATAAGCTATTTAGAAACAAATGTTTATACAGCAGGTCCTAAGAACACGTATAAAACCTTATCAGAAAACTAAATGAAGATCATAATACGGCTTTTTTGTAAACTTATTCATTCGATTAAATATAAAAAAAGAGCTATTCTCAGTTGGAAATCAACTCGAATAGCCCTTACTGATTTATTATTTGAAAGCTGGAATTGCCGTTTCATCATAATTTTCTTCTAAAAACTTGCGTACTTCTGGGCTAGTCATAGCTTCAGCTAGTTTTTTAATGGCCTCTGAATCTTCATTATCCTTGCGAGCCACTAACGTAATCGCAAAGTCGTTTTCGTCTCCTTCAGTTAGAAGAGCATCACTTTTAGGCGTTAAACCAAGTGGTGCTGCATAAGCAGGTGTCATAACTACCGCATCAGCGTCATCATACATTCTCGCTAACATTAACAAATCGACTTCCTTAAACTTATAATTCTTTGGATTTTCGTCAATATCGGCTGTCGTATAATATGAACCTGTTTTTTCTTTTAACGTAATGACATCATGTTGTGCTAGTAATGACAACGAACGATCAATATTTGATACGTCATTGGCAATGGCAATGACAGCACCTTCAGGTAATTCCTCCATCGATTTGTAGTCTTTTGAATACGTACCATAATTCGCAAAATAGATTGGCTCGATTGGCACTAAGTTTGAATCATTATTTCGATTGAATTCTTCCATGTACGGTACATGTTGAAAGAAATTAGCATCCACTTCTTCTGCTGCAAGCGCACTGTTAGGTTGAACATTGTCTCCTAAAACAACAATTTCAAGATTAATGGATTCCTCTGCCAGTTTTGGTTTAACAAGTTCCAAAATTTCGGTCATTGGTGGAATCAAAGAAGCTACTTTTAACGTTACTTCTTCTTGATTTTTTTCTTGGCCATTTTTATTATCTGTCTTCTCATCCTCTTTGCCACATCCAGCTAAAATAAGTACGAACATTGTAAGTAGTAAAAGTAATTTTTTCATATTTCCTCCTATTGTTTATCTTTTATCAATTAGTCTTGATACAGTTGTTCCAATGAATTGAATTAGCTGTACCAGTATGACCATAATCATGATCATGTAAATCATTAAGTCTGTTTTAAATTGTTGATAGCCATAACGAATGGCAAAGTCCCCAATACCACCGCCTCCGACTACTCCCATAATGGTCGAATAGGATATAAAACTAATAATCGATGTGGTTAATCCGAGAACCAGTCCCGACCGAGCCTCCACATACAGAAATTTAACGATTATTTCATTAACAGAAGCACCCATCGAAATGGCAGCTTCCATCACTCCTTTTGGTACGTCCAGTAAAGCTTGTTCGACTAATCGCGAATAATGCGCAATTGCTATTATGGCTAGCGGAACAGTTGCCGCTGCGGTACCTATTGCAGTTCCAATGACGAATCTCGTAAACGGAATTAAAAAAACCACTAACAATAGAAACGGAAAAGAGCGTATGATGTTCACCAATAGATTCACAGTTGAAAACGCAAACCGATTTTCAAGTACTTGCCCTTTCCTTAATAGGAATAGGAACGTACCGACCGGGAGACCTAAAAGAACGGCCGCTAGTATGGAGACTCCCACCATGACAAAGGTTTCTCCGATAGACGATAAAATTTCTGCTTGATATTGAATTACTATCTCAGGCATCGCTCATTTCCCCATCCGCTGTTAGCTTCTCGACAAAGTACCTTGGGCTATGGTCAATTATGTGAATCCTACGTGGTTCAATAAACACGGTATCATAGATTTCGCCATTTGCGAGGACGGTAACACGATTACAAATGCCTTTTATTACGTCCATCTCATGACTGACAATCACAATTGTCACACCTAGCTTTTTATTGACATTTTCTAATACCCCTAATATTTCTGCGGTTGTGTTGGGATCAAGAGATGAGGTGGGTTCATCACATAATAAAACTCGTGGACTATTCGCTAAGGCTCTTGCGATTGCAACACGTTGCTTTTCTCCGCCACTTAATTGTGCAGGATATTTTTCACTAAAAGACTCTAATCCTACAAATTCAAGACAAGTCATCACTCGACTTCTTTGTTCTTTCCTCGGAAAGTTTGCTAATTGTAAGGATACGGCTACATTCTCATACACCGTTTTATTCGCCACTAAATTAAACTGTTGAAAAATCATTCCGATTGACTTTCGTTCTTGTCGAAGATCTTTGTTACTTAAACTTGTTAAGTGGTGACCATTTACTTCGACTTCCCCTTCATCCGGAATTTCCAACAAATTCATTACCCTCAGCAAAGTAGATTTACCTGCACCACTTGCCCCAATAATCCCATGAATTTCACCCTGATTTATCGTCAAAGAAACAGATTTTATCGCCTGAAAGTTCAGGAATTTTTTGCTGACATTTTGCAATTTAATCATAAAAAAACCCCTTTCATCATTTTGAAGGGTGAATACAGCGAATTCTATTATAGCCTTTAACACATGACCTGTCATTTGATGAGACTTTAAGTGGCAAAAGGAGGGTGATTCACATTGATGTAAACCCTGCCTATTTAAATTGGTTCTAAATTTTCTCTAGTTCAACTTAGTTAAAATCTTGAAAAAGGACTATTCAGTTTTACTGAATAGTCCGTTCTCATAACAATTTAAAGTGCTATATTCATCCTACGCACTAAAATTTGTATCTTTTCTGTACTTCTCTTAAACTTCAAGATGATTTGCACATACTCTATTCCTTCCTGTACGTTTGGCTTTGTATAAGCATTCATCTGCAATTTCCACAATTTGTTCTGTATCTTCCACTGTTTCTGGATATGTTGCCACGCCAATTGAGACTGTAATGTTAATTGTCTCTTTTGATGATACTTTAAAATTATGTATTTCTACTGCTCGCCTTATACGCTCTGCTATTTCTTGTGCCTGATGGTTTGGACAGTCAGGTAAAATAACTGAAAATTCCTCTCCCCCGTTTCTAGACACCACATCAAATGAACGAGAATAATCTTTTAGTATCTGACCTAACTCAACTAAAATAATATCTCCAATTGGATGGCCATATGTATCATTGACATGTTTAAAATGATCAATATCAATCATTAATAATGATAGCCTTTCATTTTTAGCAGTAGCGTTACTTATGAGTGTATTCCAAAGGACATCGAATTGTCGTACATTATGTAGACCAGTTAGAAAATCAGTAGTTGATTCTTTTTCATATTTCATTAAAAGGTACTGTGTTTTGCGTACATATTCGACAAAGAAAACCGAAATCAGACCACCTATAATAGAGATAACCCAATAGGAAGGTATTAGACCTTCCAATACTGAGACGTCTTTTACTAGGATTGTAATGATTATACTAAATGTAATATTTGAGAAGATGATGAGAGTCAAGCTTTGTCTTAATGTATTTTGATTTTTTGTGTATTTTTTATATAATTTGTTAATGATAATATAGCCAGTTATTAAAATAACCATTAAGATCATTGCTCCAAAGGCAGATGTTGAAACACCAAATATAAACCTACAAATAATGATTATTATTGCACTAATCACAGCTTGAGGCACACCTATAAACATAATGATTAGCATCACTGGTATAAAGCGTAAGTCAACAATGGTTTCAGTTGTTACTTGAATGGAAAAATTCATTAAAATAAATCCTAATAGACCTCCTGCAAATCCATCTATGATAACGGATAAAATGTAAGACGTTTCTTCTATTTTGCTCTTCCATCTCAATTGTAAATAGATAAAGATTAAAGAAATTAGAACACAAAGATTTATAAATAAATCTGTAATTAACGCTACCAAAGAATTTCCCCCTATATCTGCTCCCGTTTTTTATCCTCATATGTATAAGCCCTCGTTTAACATCTTGCATTTCACATAATCTCGTAGCCATTCTTCCATTTAGGAGGAATCTATTAACATGTCAATTTTATTAAAGTGGTAGTTAGTCCCCTATTAAACATCTTATCAAATTAGCGATAAAATCTCTGCTTTTTTTAAACTTCTTGATACTTATCCTATTCCTTACTTAAGGCGAAGTGGAAGCACTCAATATGCCTTTATATAACAAGAAATGTTTTCTCCAAAGTTTTTCCAAAAAATGTGCTTAATCTAATTCACGGTCATTCTAGTAATAACAGTATAAAATTAATTAATAGTTTGAAGCGCCTTGCTAAAAATCTACTAATTGGGAGGAACACCCTTTCAAAAATCATATACATGCTTTTAATAGCAAGAACATGTTATTATAGAAGTAATTGACTAATTGATTAATTAGTAGATGAATATTACATAAGGAGCTTTTCTATGAACCAGAATATCTTATCTCGAAACAACGTGAAAGTTAATGGCAACGGAAAACAGCCCATAATATTTGCACCTGGTTTTGGCTGTGATCAAACTGTTTGGTCATTAGTTTCAAAATCATTCGAAAAAGATTATCAAGTCATCTTATTTGACTATGTAGGTCTGGGGAAATCAGATATAGCCGCTTTTAATTCAGATAAATACAGTAAACTTACTGGTTATGCACAAGATGTGTTAGATGTATGTGAAGCATTAGATTTACGTAATGCTATCTTTGTTGGTCATTCTGTAGGGGCTATGATTGGGATGTTAGCTTCTGTAGAAAAACCAGAATATTTTTCCCAACTTATTATGATTGGTCCATCCGCTTGTTATTTGAATCATCCCCCCGATTATTTAGGAGGATTTGAAAAAGAGGATTTAACTGGCCTACTTGATATGATGGACAAAAATTATATTGGTTGGGCTAATATGTTTTCAGCTACTGCTTTAAATATTCCTGAACGACCAGACATTGCAAAAGATATTGAAAATCGATTTTGTTCTACTGATCCCATCACTGCTCGTTGTTTTGCTGAAGCATGCTTTTTCACTGATCACAGACAGGATTTAGCAAAATCTACTGTGCCGACTCTTATATTGCAATGCTCTAATGATGTTATTGCCCCAAACTCAGCGGGTGAATACATGAAACAACATCTACCTAATAGTACGATTAAATATATGAGTGCGACAGGCCATTTTCCACATATGAGTCATCCCGAAGAAACTATAGATTTAATTCGTCAATATTTGCAAGAAACTTTAGAAACATTAGATAAAGCCGATGCAGGTGGTGTAACTTAATGGATGAACAGTTAAACCACGCGCCATGTGGGTTTCTAACACTTTCAAAAGATGGCATGATACTATCCACCAATCAAACATTACTTCAAGTTCTTGATTACGAATCAAGTCAACTGATTGACCAACATATTAATACAATCTTAACCAATTCAGCCCGTGTATTTTTTCAACTTTATTTTTTTCCTCTCGTAAATGTAAATCATCAAGTTGAGGAAATGTATCTCTCTTTTGTTTCTAAAAGTGGAGAGGAGATGCCTGTTTTAATAAATGCTTCTCTTAATGATCATGAAAAAAAGCAGGTTATAACGTGTATTATTGTCCCTATGCGTAAAAGAAGTGAATACGAAAATCAATTACTCATAGCCAAAAAAGTGGCTGAGGATGCGTTAAAGGAAAAAGATAAGGCAAATCTTAAGTTAGAAGTAGCCCTTAAAAACCTTGAGGCAAACCAAGAAGAATTACTTGAAGTTAATAAACAAAACCAAAAGTATAATTTGGATACCAGTAGGGAATTACAGCTTGCTAAAAAAATTCAAGAACGTTCATTAACTAAAGCGATTTGTAATCAAAGCCTTCACATTGAGTCATACTATAAAGCTTCGAGTGGACTATCTGGTGATATATATGGTTTTTACAAGGTCAATGAACATCAATATGGAATTATATTATTGGATGTGATGGGACATGGCATTTCATCTGCACTCATTACAATGTCCCTTCAATCCTTATTCCATCGGCTGATCTCAACTGGAGTTGCAGCTGAAATGGTTATGAAAGAGTTAGATAATCATCTCCATACTTTGTTCAATAGCAATGATAGTACCTGGCATTATTGCACGGCCATCTACCTATTCATTGATACTGCAAGTCATACAATTGAATACATTAATGCGGGGCATCCGCCATTGGTATATCAAGAACGTGATGGCAAACAACTTGAGCTTTATGCAAGCTCCCCTCCAATTGGGACATTCGAGGATATTCAGTTTAAAACTAACACCCTTACATATAAAAAGGATGCTCGAATCGTTCTATACACAGATGGTGTTTCAGAATCTTTAGAGCCAAATCGTATAGGTTCCATGTTATTACAGCATTCTGACCTTTCTTTAAAACAATTCAAAGAAAAGATTTTGCAAACACTTGATGAAAAAAAAGATACCACCTTTAAAAAGGATGACCAGTGTTTTATCTTAGTTGATTTAAAATAAGTGATTTGATAGCTTCACTTCATATGTGTAAAAACTTCATATACAACTTAAAAGGACGTTCAATTCATAGATGAATTGGTCGTCCTTTTGTTTTCTTTTATTAACAAAGTTGTGCTCCGTAGATGATCTTTTAGTTATTAAATTCACAATCTATTTACATGATAATAGTAAGTAGTTGTTCTGTATGGATAACTATTTATAGCAAAAATGATTCATTTAAATGATTGAAGCAAACTTGAGATTCAGGTGTTTTATTATAGACAATTTCAATCTGACTAATAAAAGATAGTACGTCCGTTCATAAAAAGATGTTAAGCACTTAACTCAAATCAATATTATGGTCACCACTGTTGTCTATTTTCCTTATTCATATCGGTACATATTTCCAACAAGTGCCTTAAGAGATATTTCAGTTTAATCTTGCTTGTATAGGGAATGATACTAAACGAGTAGTAGTCGTTTCTAACCTAATTGAAGAAGGTGAATAATTTGAGTAATAAACATTTCCAAACATTATTTTCAAAAGTAGCGATAGGAAACATCATCATAGATAGCCGTGCTGGACTAGCACCTATGACAAGAACTAGCGCTACTGAAACTGGATTAGCTACTGAAGATATGGCTCAGTACTATGCCAATTTTGCTAAAGGTGGATTTAGTCTAATCATTACAGAAGGTACCTATACTGATGACACTTATAGTCAAGGATATTTTAATCAACCAGGGATTGCCACAAAAGAACAAATTGAAGCATGGAAACCTGTTGTTCAAGCAGTTCAAGAACAAGGATCAAAAATATTCTTACAGTTGATGCATGCTGGTGCACTTTCTCAAGGTAATCGCTTTAAAAAAGGTACAATTGCACCTTCTGCAGTAAAACCAAAAGGAGAGCAATTATCATTTTATGGCGGTTCAGGTGAGTTTTCAATGCCAAAGGAAATGACAAAAGAAGATATTTCCCAGCTCATCCAAAGCTTTAAAAATTCAGCTAAGAATGCAAAAGAAGCTGGATTTGACGGAATTGAAATTCACGGAGCAAATGGCTATATTTTAGATCAATTTTTAACTGATTATACAAACAAACGAAATGATGAATATGGAGGTTCAACCAAAAATCGCTTGCGTTTGCTTATAGAAGTTGTTGAAGCCGTTCGGGATGCTGTAGGCAAAGATTTCCCAGTAGGTATTCGAATAGCTCAAGCTAAAGTAAATGACCCTGATCATAAATGGAAAAACGGAACCGAAGATGCTGAACTTATTTTTAGTCAACTTGGCAAAGCAGGAGTGGATTATATTCATACCTCTGAACCAAAAGCAACTGAACCGGCATTTGTTGGATCAGAACCAACACTAGTAGAGCTGGCAAAAAAATATGGAAATACAGTCGCGGTTGCCAATGGATCTTTAGAAAATCCTGAACTCGTTGAAACCTTACTTGCTGAAGAAAAAGCAGATCTTGTGACAATTGGAAAAGGGGCTCTCGCTAACCAGGATTGGCCTAACAGAATCTTAAATGGTGATGAATTACATGAATTTGATTTCCAGAAGACACTTCTACCACAAGCTACATTAAAAGAATTTGAAATCAAGCCAAAGAATTAGACTACTTTAGAATTGATTTTTCATGAAAATTTGAGGAGGTTTAAAATGAAAGCAATTGTAATTGATCAATATGGAGAAAAAAATGTGTTAACTGAAAGAGAAGTAGAGACTCCGTCGATTCAGGACAATCAAGTACTAGTGGAAATCCATGCGACATCCATTAATCCTATTGATTGGAAAGTGCGTGCAGGTTATTTAAAAGAGATGCTCCCATTTGAATTTCCGATTATCTTAGGATGGGATGCTGCAGGAGTCATTACAGAAAAAGGAAATAATGTGACGAATTTTGAAGTGGGTGAGCGAGTATTTACAAGACCCGCTACTTCAAGAGAAGGAACATACGCAGAATATGTGGCAGTAGATGAGAATTTACTTGCTAAAATGCCCGATTCGATGAGTTTTGAAGAAGCTGCTGCCATTCCTTTAGCAGGACTAACAGCTTGGCAATGTCTAGTTGACTTTGCTGGCGTAAAAAAAGATGATAAAGTTCTGATACATGCCGGAGCTGGTGGCGTTGGAAACTTTGCGATTCAAGTCGCTAAATCATTTGGTGCTTACGTGACAACGACAGCAAGCGAGAAAAACGAAGAGTTTGTGAAGTCACTGGGAGCAGACCAAGTTATAAATTATCAACTTGAAGATTTCAGTGAAATCTTACATGATTATGACTTTGTTTTAGATTCCATGGGCGGAGACGTTCAATCCAAAAGTTATAAAGTATTAAAACCAAAAGGGAAGCTCGTTTCAATTGCACAACCTCCAAATGAAGAAGAAGCAAAAGAGCATGATGTGGAAGCGGGGTTCTTGTGGCTTGATCCTCAGGGCGCGCAATTACAAAAGCTAGCAGACATGTTCGAAGCTGGAGAACTAAAAGCAGTCGTTGGCGAAACATTTAATTTTAATGAAAAATCACTTCAAGATGCACATGCTTTAAGTGAAACGCATCATGCACGTGGAAAAATTGTCATAAAAGTAAAATAACGCATTCATTTTGCACAACTTGCGAAAAATCTAAAAAGCAGACCCACTAAACAAACGGGGTCTGCTTTTTTAATAACTTACTTTTATACATCTATTACATTAGTACTTATTCAGTGAACATCTATATTTCTAACCTTTCTTTGTTAGTACCTACAGCTAATAAGGACTGATTCTTGTTTGAAACGGACACAATGTTCGAACGTACTATTCCTTATAAACTAAGTGTATTAATCGTGTCGAACCCGTCTTTAGAAAGGGACCTAATTAGAATAATTTAACAATTCTATAAACATCTATTTTTAAGTTAAATATTATATACTCATACTATTAAATAGGAATTAGATTAGCATTTATTAATATGAAAAATTGTCGGATTTTAAGGAGGATCTTTATGAATAGATGTGAAGATACAAAACGGAATACACACAGCTTGAATATTAAAGCAATAGAAGGCAATCTTGATCATTTAATGAACAATGTTGTAGATATCGAAGATGACATACATTTTTATAAGAAGATGTTTGATACCATGGTGCAGCATGCCCCTGTCAGTATGTTCATTTTACAAGATGGTAAATACTCATATGTAAATAACTACTTTTGCGAACTCGTGGGCTACGATAAAGAGGATTTTTATTCTGGTGGAATGATGTTAGAACAGCTAGTACACTCTGAGGATTTGCCCTTAGTAAAAGAAAGTATTGCTAGAAGACAGGAAAATATGGAAACTAGTTCACCATATCGAGTTAGAGCGGTAAAAAAAGATGGCAGTATAATTCATGTAGAAATTCATGCATCTAAAACTAAGATTAATGATAATTTTGCTTCTGTTGGAACGGTAGTTGATGTGACAGAAGAAGTTTCCGCGCAAATGAAACTTAGGGAAAACAAAGAACATTTTAAGTCCCTATTTTATCATAATCCTGATTCTATCTTCTCATTTGGTATTGATGGTAGGTTCATAGATGCTAATCCTAGCTGTGAAGAGATGTCCGGATATTCGGTTTCTGAATTACTCGAGATGTCTTTCACTCCACTTATTCTTTCTGAAGATCTTCCTATTGCGCTTAAAAATTTTGAGTTAGCCCTAAAAGGTTTTACGAACAATTATGATATTACCATTACCAAAAATGATGGCCGCCTAATCCGATTAAACATTACCAACTTCCCTATGAAAGTAGATGGGCAAATTATAGGTGCATATGGTATTGCTAAAGATATTACTAAAAAAACTGAGATTGAAAAAAATTGGAAGAGTTAGCATTCTACGATCCCTTGACTAATTTACCTAACCGGAAATTATTTGATGATCGATTACAGCAAGTGGTTGGGCTTTCTAAGGAAAAAGACTCTTGCCCTGCGGTTCTATTCGTTGACCTAGATCGTTTCAAATTTATTAACGATTCTCTTGGTCATCAATTAGGAGACGAGTTCTTAAAAATCGTTTCTGAGCGAATAAAAAGTAGTTTGCGCAAAACAGATACGGTTGGAAGGTTTGCAGGAGATGAATTCTCGATATTGTTGCCAAATACCACCCAGTATGAAGCAATTTCTTTAGCCGAGAGACTCAATCAAGTGATCATAGAGCCTTATAATATAATGGGACATTCTATATCTATTTCTGCGAGTATTGGAATTGCTATTTATGATAAAAGCAAGGGTCAAAGTGCCAACGATTTAGTTAGAAATGCTGATACTGCTATGTACCATACTAAAAAGCATGGTAAAAATAACTTTACAGTTTATTCGGAAGAACTGGACACTAGAACAACCTATAAGCTATCGATTGAAAATGACCTGAAAACTGCCATTTCCAAGCAAGAATTCTCACTTTATTACCAACCAATAAATGATTTAAAGACCAATAATTTAACTGCTATGGAGGCTTTAATTCGTTGGAACCATCCCATACATGGAATAATACCCCCAGATCATTTCATCTCAATTTCAGAAGAAAGTGGACAGATTGTTTCAATTGGAAAATGGGTTCTCCAAGAAGCATGCCGACAAAATAAGAAGTGGCAGGATGCTGGTAATCGTCCATTTAAAATTGCTGTAAATATTTCTACAATCCAATTAAAGCATCAAAATTTTGTTAATACAGTAAAAGAAATACTTGCTGAAACTGAGCTTGAAGCTAAATGGTTGGAACTTGAAGTAACAGAAAGCATTTTAATGGAAAACAATGAACTCCTAAAAGGAGTTTTGATTAAATTAAAAGAAATAGGTGTATCCATTTCAATTGATGATTTTGGAACGGGTTATACGTCTCTAAGTTATTTAAGGCAGTTTTCTTTTGATAAAGTTAAAATTGACCGTAGTTTTATAAAAGATATTAGTCATGATTTAAATGGGAAAGCCATAACTTCAACTATTATTTCACTGGCTCACAAACTTAAAATGGGGGTTATTGCAGAGGGAATTGAGGACGAAATTCAATTGGAATTCCTTAAAGGAGAATCATGTGATGAAGGGCAAGGTTTCTACTATAGTCGACCTTTACCGGTTGATATGCATAACCTACGTTAAAAATATTATTGGATTTTAACTGCATAAGAAATTATAGTGACATTTTGGTTAAAAATCATTTATTTTAGATTAACTCACCCAGTTAAGTGCTATTAAATTTAAGTTAAACAGTTAATAAGAGCTATTTAAAAACATTTTTTAAAAATTCAGGTATATATTACCCAAAACCAACTTGAAGGTGTTTTTCTCACGATTAGTCACGTATCTTTTACTAACTTTCCATTCCTTTAATTACAAGAGAGGTAATTCAATAGGTTCTTTAAAATGCATACTGAATAACCTAATGAATTTTCGATTTTTTAAAAGGCTTGAATATGATAACCTGTTGCTACGACTATAATTGGGAATTAACCTGTAGTCGTAGTTTTGTATATGTGATACAAGAAAGAAGATTTTCTTAAAAACTTGTTAACACTAGCAATGGCGTTAACCTTATGACATTTGTTGTAGGTTCACCAGAAAACTTTAACAAGCGATATGGTAAATCCTTTTCTATCAGTCCCTCTAATAGCTATTTACCTGCAAGGGGAAAAGGTTGAAGAATAATCAATTAGAAACTCGTGAGATAATGCCTCACTTCATTCAAATCCCATGAATAGTTCTTTACTACAACACATCCTTTGAGATGTTTATGAGATTTCTAACACGTTCGACTTGAGTTGTGACAATTTATACATAAAAAAATCCCCTCTGATATTATCTACGATAGTATACTAAGGTCTATTTTCAGAATAAAACCCAGATGGTAGACACTTCCATAAAGTGTCTACCTCTGGGTTTCAGTTTATTGACTTGAAACTAGGATTTTTCTACTTAGTTTTGTAAATCAAAACGATCGGCATTCATCACTTTGTTCCAAGCTTGGACGAAATCACGAACAAATCTTTCTTTACTATCATCTTGGGCGTACACTTCAGCAATTGCACGCAGAATAGAATTAGAGCCGAATACTAAGTCAAAACGTGTTGCAGTGCGAACTACTTCACCTGTCCCGCGGTTTCTTCCTTCGTATTTATTGAATCCTGCTGGCGTCCACTCAATGTTCATATCTAATAAGTTGACGAAGAAATCATTTGTTAACGTGCCAACATTATCCGTAAAGACTCCTTCTGATGTCCCTTGGTAATTTGCACCT
>JBFIXW010000049.1:0-14097 GCA_041605715.1 Paenisporosarcina sp. | reverse complement strand
CTCTTTTGATTCAGACTTACGGTTTTTATCACGCACATCTTTGTATTCTTGTAAGCGATCTTCTTGTGAATACTTGCCTTTACCTTTATTCTCTTTTAGTCGTTTCTGTCCTGCATCATTTACTTCTTTACGTCTTTCTTGATTCTTGTAATAGTTTTCAGCTATTGCCACATGATCTTTTTGTCTATCGCTTTTCTTGCCGCGCTTCTGTTCCCAATACGCAACATCATTAGCAATTTGAGAGCGGATAGCCGCCCTCTCCTTTACTTCTGTTTTGTTGTATTCTGAACCGGTAGTTTTATATATTTTCGGTTTCTTATCCTTCTTATATTGACTGTTGATGTAATCCCCATACCCGTTACCCATTTGGTCACCTCCTATTTATAAAGGTCTCTTAACACTCGCTTCATTTTGTTCTCATAATCCGTTGAACCTGGTAACACTCGAGCTGTTCCTTTTTTACGTGCATCTGACTCTTCGAGCGCGTCAATGTATTGTTGTTCTGTCATGATACGCGGTTTAGTTGGGTTAGATGGTAATTGTGGAGAAGAACCTCCACCACCATAGGATGAACCGTATGAACTACCTCCGCCACCGCCTCTACCACTTCTTGAAGCGTTGTAGCGACTGTCGCTTATCCCATCACGTTTCTGTTGGTAATCCCATTCTTTATCCCATCGACCATCGGCAATCTTATCTCGACCGACATTATAACCCCACTCTTTATCGTACCTACCATCTTGAACAGCATCACGACCTGTTTGGTAATCCCATTGCTTACTATCCTGTCCACGATTGTATGTCTTATCGTCCTCATAGCGACCATCGTTAATAGAATCCCTGTCCGTCTGATAATCCCATTGTTTATCATCTTGTTGGCGACCATAATCACGTTCATCAGTGTATCTACCGTCCATAGTTGCATCTCTTCCACGACTATACCCAACATCATCAGCACGATTAGAAGCGTTGTATAATGCTTCAGAACGTTGTGCTTCGAGTTGAGCAATCATTGCGTTAATTCGTTCAGGATTGTTGATGTCGGTAATTTGACGGTTGAAATCGTTATTCGTTTGTTGTTCTTGTAGATTCAACTGAGATAACGCACCTTGACGAGCAGAACCGAGTGCCACATTAGCCGTAACATTCTCACCACTTGCAGAGATCCCGTTAGCTGCCATCATTTCACGTAGGCGACTAACATTCTGAGCATTGACTACATCGGCTTGGTTACGCTTATTCGCATACTGTGGAGCAACTTCTGCTTTTTGTTGATTGATTAACCCCATTGCTTTGTCGCGTTCAGCATTGAATTGCGCCATTTGCGCCGCTTTTTGTTGGTCATAAATCGAATTGACTTGCCCTTGACGGTCTTTTAAATATGCGTCTTGGTCAAATGGTTTGGCATAACTATCATAAATGGATTGTTTCCAAGCGTTAGGATCAGTTAACGCTTCACCAGTAGACGCTTTTTGATTAATTTTACCAATGTATTCTTGCTGATATTGGTTATAAGCTGCTTGTTTCTCAGGTGTTGCATACATTAACGCTTCATTTCTTGAAGCTTTGTCTTTAATCTTAGCTGCAGTCTTATAGTCGATACCGTAAGAATTTGTTTGCACGGGTTGAGTTGTTTGTTTTGTTGCTGTATTTGAAAATAATGTAGGCTGAGTCGTTTGTTTAACTTGACCAGGAAAGTTTTGTACTTTTGTTTGTGGCTTATTCTTGTCAAGAACGAGATTAGTCGCTTTAAGTGTACTTGTGTACGCCATGAATACCCTCCTTTAATTCATATTAAAAAGAACGCCTGTGTTAGCACGTTCTTAAATGTTGCTTGTTTAAACAGCAGGATATTTAAACGCCATCGTTTCGTCAAACTCGACTTGATTAATATACCCCTTCGTTAACGCTTCATTAATCTGCTGATCTGTATACAATTCCGCCGCACGTTGTTGTACAGGTGTGTAGTATTCAGCAGGAACACCGCCGTACCCATCCCTTGCCGTTAAGCGTTCTGAACCGTAATAATAAATGTTTCGTGCGAATGTGTTTGTTCTGAATGAATGTACTGCCATTGTTTAATTTCCCCCTTTAAGGTGTTGTTGAGAAGTAGTAGTCCATAAACCCTTGTAAATCGTTACTTGTTTGTTTTGCTCGATTATCAACAATCGTTATCTGTTCCGTCAAAGATGTTTGATATGCAGGTTCAACTTGGGGTGCATCGACAAAAGTCCCATCCATTTGCATGATTTGACCTATCTCCCCTAAATCCGTTTCAATGTCATTCGCTCCAAAAACATAATTGTTACCCACGTTTTTTACGCTTATTACATTGTTATTATCATCTAAAGTAATTACACGCATAGTCTGCCTCCTAATTAAATTCGATCAGTTGCCAATATACATTTGAAACAGACATACACCTTAAATCAATATTAGTTGGCGACGTCACCTTACCACTCACAAGATACCCAACACCATCAGTTGTGCTAGAAGTATGAGAAATGAATAGTACGCTTTTAGAGGTTTCTATAGGTGATACAGTTACCGATTTAAGGGCATTTGCAGAAAGGGCAACATCTCCTTTTTGTATTGATTTAACATTGTTGAACTCGATGACTTCCCACTCTATATATGTGTTTACGGGCGCTGCTGAATTGACGGAGAAATTCAATCCTGTACTTGAAATTAGTTTTGCTTTAACAGCTCGGTTTACAGGCCCGGCATAACTAATAGTATCGGCGTGAACGGTAATCTTAACTATAGATTTTGTTAAATCCACTTCACCAATCGTTATAGTTTGACCAATGACATTATATAAAACGTGAGAGCCACGTTGGATGCTTTTTATATTACTTCCTCCACCGCCATTTAAACCGCCATTTACTATACCTTTAGCCAATTAACCCACCGCCTTTTGAATGTAATAATCAAAAGTGATGTCGTTATCTTCGGCAACCGTTGAAGTAATTGTAAAACTTCCGGCTGCACTTTCTACTGACCAAACACCTTTAGGTGGAGTTACGGATGTAATTACTATTGTCACTAAACTATTGGTTGTGCAAAAGGAATCCGTGAACGTTTGCGAGTTGTCGTTATCTGTGTAAATTGAATTACTCTTTTTGAATTTAGCGTTATCAGTCGCACTCAAAAAAGTTTGTTCTGCTGTTGTCTTGTGTTTCGTGTCATCCGCCTTATGTTCATCAAGCTCAACTTGTGTTGCAGGGTCAAATGAAAGTTTTACAGGTGTCACACTACCATCTGGAATTTGCCCCAATACAGTAGAGTCAATTTGCAATTTCAACCATTCCAATATTCCTTGTACCGTTGCAGGACTTGTAGCAATAGGAGTTGCACCGATTAAATCAGCACCACTTGTATTGTCTACCACACTTTGTAACACTGTTTTAGTGAATACATCCGTACTCGATGACTTAGAATCAACAAGCACTTTTAACGCTTCTAACACACTTTGAACACTTACACCCGCTAATCCTGCAATAGCCGTAACCGCAACATTATCAGCACCACTGTCACCATCCACAACTGAGCCAAGATCATCAATCAATTGATTAAAAGCTAACCTCAATTCGTTTGGTGCTGCATCAAACTGTGCTTTCACTTCGGATGCTGTCATTGTACCGTTCGGCTTATCCGCTAAATCTTGTACCTTCTTTGTAAAGACGGTTAATTTGTCTAAAGGCATACTCTCACCTACCTCTTATTTTATTTCTGCTTGGTATTTATATTTAATGCCTGTGGATAGCAAGCCTAATCCTTCATCCAGCTTGTCATTCTTAATAATCAATTGGAAATGTGTAATCTTCTTCGCTTTAATCTTCGCCATTGCTTCCTGTGGGAAAACTGATATGATAAACGACCAATTGTTGAAGTCGATATTTCGGAAATCCAATAAATCCATTCGAGTCGTTTTGACTAATCCGCTTTCTTTTTTGTTCGAGATATAATATATATCCGCACTTGTACGTGTCATCGGTTTCAAACTAAAGAAAACCTTTTCGACTAACTTCCTTAATTCATCTGCACCGAATACAAACTGTTTCGATACCCATTGTGCTTTGATCGCTACCCCGTCATCATTAAATGGTGCTGGTTCGCTTTCTTTATAGAAGCGATAAATCAATCCATCTGTGGAAGATGAAAAGTAAAACTCGCTACCTATTTCAATAAATCCACTTGCACGAATGTTATCGAACAAGTACCATTCACCAATTGCATAATCATATACATATACGTTTCCGTTAACCGCTATCCAATATTTACGGTCATAATCGACCGATACCGCTTTTTCGAGATTAGGCTCAACTAATAATCTTGTGTCCACATTCTCCGATACATGTTGCACATTACGCTCATCACGAACTGTGGAAGCCATCAACATATACACGCCTGTTCTATCAAGAGATACAGGGTTGTTTTCAACTGTTTGAATTGTTCCCCTAGCAAATGTACCAACTTGGTCGTTAATAGGCTTTAAAGGGAACGTAGGCTCTCCACCTTGTATGTCATAGTGCATCAACCATTTACTGCGTTCTTTCTCGATAACTAAGTAATCATATTGCTTCGAAAACCCTTGTACTTTTTCCGAATCGCTACCCACTTTATAGAATCCATTCTCAGGTGCATAAGTCGGATCGTTAAGTCCTAATCGCCATATTCGATTACCAAATATCGGATTACCGCCCACAAATACACGAGTATCATTCGAGCCACCGAATAGCACATTGAATGTACATTTTTTAATTTGGTCTGGAAATGAAGCGAATGTTTTATGTGCGATGATTTCAACGTTATTTGTGCCTGTTGGTGGTGCAGTAACGAAAGTAATCTTTCCGTTCACAAAATCAACCGTGTAATCTGTTGTGATTGTCTTTACTACTTCATCCACCTTCACAATGACAGGCGTTGCATCAATCGATTTATGCGATAAGTAGTAATCTTTCCCCACACCGTCTGCAGTAAAGGTTTCTTTAAATCCTGTACCCAACAAATTAAAGTCCTCTAATAACGTACCGCCACCATTTAAACCTGGTAACTTACTGATTAGTACATGCGGCACATAAGGAACGATTTCTGCAACAGTCGTACCATCGTATACAAGATAATTCGTACCATCCATGATGTAACATTTATCATTCATAACGAAAAAAGATACCGTTGCATTAGCGATACCATTATATATTTCAATTGGTTGAGCATTGCCGGTTTGTGTATACAACTTTGTACCATGAGCGATTATAAACTTAGTTGTTCCATCTTTCTTACGAAACAGATACATGCCGTTAACCGCACCCACACCTAATGAAATCGCAAACACCCGTTCATACCCTGTACGCTTGTTTAAACTCCCACGACTATCTATGTGCATGTTCAACATATCAGATGATTGATGTTGGTCAATTTGTGTAGGTGTTACGCTAAGATTGATTCCTTTGAATGGTTCAATACGTAAGAGTGGAGGTGCTTTTGGTGTTCTTGAATTAAATTGAATCACTTTATCACCCTCCTAAACCGTATACACAGACTGAATATTAATAGGGAAATCATCGTATCTCTTAGACACTGTGTTTAATTTCCCAAAATACATATTGAGTAATCTATCTGCTACTGCGGGATTTTCGTCATGTAAAGACATACCACCGACAAAGTAAGGGATAAGGTTTTGCGTGTGAACATCGACTTCTAATTCATACGAATCAGGAGTATCTAGTGTTAATTCTTGAGGATTCTTAAAATAGAAAAACTCGAATGATCCTGTGACGCTTTTTTTAACTAGGATATTTTTATTTTCCAATCGGTAATTGTTAAACCGTTCATCATCTAAGTTCATGTGAAGGTGTTCTTTAAAATCAATTGGTAACGTGTATTTGTTATAACCTTCTTCACTTGTTCCTGTTTGTACAAATAGATAAGACGATTCGATTCCGACCTTATCGCTTATTTCCATTTGTGCATCACTTGCAAAACGATTCATTCTGTTAAGATAATCAGCATTCTCAGCGGCACTTATTTCCACTCCGTCAATTGAATACTCAGCCATTAAAGATAGTGCTTTCTTTTTAACTTCACCGAGGTTCATAATTTACCTCCTTATATAGAAAAAAGTCCCCTATTGACTAGAGGACTTGAATTTCTTTCTTAGTGGATTCACGAATACGTTTGTTTACCGCTTTCGTTTGATCGTATGAGTTTTTCCAAATATCATAAATTGGTTGTGGTACTTCGAATTGCTGCCCACGTGGAATTGCATAGATGATACCGTTCCATCCAACAGGAACTACATCATCAGGATTGTTAGGATCTTCGGGAATCTCCATTTTCACTTTAGGGAACGCTTCTAATTGTTGTTTCAGTGACTTTTCTTCTTTTTTAATCTGTGCTTCTAAACTTGCTTCGCTATTTTTAATCTTTTCTTCTAGTGCTTCACGTTCAGTGGCATCTTTTTCATCTTTTTCTTTCGCTTTTGCTTCGTATTCCCCACGAATTTCTGCTTCAATCTTCGCTTTTAATTCGTCTACATTCACTTCTTGAGTTTGATTTGCTTTTGCTGGCATTTAAATTCCTCCTAGTATTGGATAATCAAATAAAAAAGAGGAGCATTACGCCCCTCCGTTAGTTGTTAGACAGTTGCACCTGATTCGTAACGTAAGATTGCTAATTCCTGCAAGCGTACTGTAGCAAATGCTGATTTCCATGCAATTGTATTGTATTGATTTAATGGATCAGCAGTACCTGCAGAACCCGCTTTATGAACGATCATTTCCGGTTTAGATGAACCATCCACATCCGGCACACCATAAGCACCCTTACCAATGAATACAGTTGCGTAAACGTCAGCAGCAGTTGCACCAGCACCCACGAACTTAGCAGCGTTATCAGCTTCTAAGAAGTGAATACCGTACATTTTACCTAAGATACCTTCTTCACGGTTCTTCGTGTCTACATATGTGTTTTGGTCTTTCCATTCAGCCGTTTGCATTAAGTCTGTCGCTACATCTGTGTGGATGAAAGCAAGATACCCTTTACCACCGCTTGGAAGTGAAACTGTTTTGACTTTGTTACGTTTTAACGCACGGCGTGCTTTCAAAATATCAAGAGCCGTGATTTTATCCGTAACTGCAACCGTTGCACGTGAAGCTTTACCATTTGCATACAACACGTTCGTTCCTGCTGAAATGATGTCACGAACAATAATGTCCATTGATTCACCAGCGTTTTCGCCCATTAATTCTGCTGCTTCTGTTAGCAACGGATCAAGTCCAACCATGTTAATGAACTCAGAAATCTTAGTCCAGTTACCATACTCAGAAACAGTTGCGCTGATTTTAGTAATATCTAAGTTTACGCCATCAGGTGTTACACCCTCAGTAATAGAAGTAGTTGAAACTGCTAATGAATTTAAACGGCGGAATGATGTAACTGCCCCGTTATGTTTCGGAATGTTTTTCTTTTCCCCGTATTTCATGAAGAATAATTCTGGTCGTAATCTTTCTAGCATTGTGCGGTTGTAAAACTCCGCTTGTTCTGCTGTTAGTGCGTTTGCACCTGTTCCTGCGTTATAACTTTGTACTGATGTCGGCATTTAATTTTCCCCCTATAATTGTACGTTTTCTCCCCGTTTTACTCGTTCTACGATACTAGCGAAGTCTTTCGTTGACATTGCGCCAACAGAAGCTTTATGTTCACTACCCTCTTGACCGAGCGCGCCGGGGGAAGTTATTTGATTTTGTTGAAGCTTTTGTAAGGCTTCTTGTTCCGATGTTTGTCTTACGTTGTCGTACATATGCGAACGGTATGCGTGCAGTAAGGAAATTCCTTCTTGTTCACGAATCGCCCACACTTCTTGTGGAATGTCGTTTGGTTTAATATCCGGGTGTTTTTCAAAGAATGAATTGACCTCTTGACCAAATTTTGCATCCTGTTCCTGTTTGGCTCGTTGTTCTCGTGCAAACTGAATATCCGGGTGTTTCTCTAACAGTTGATTGAATTGGTCAGGATCTATTCCTGCATCTTCATACTGTTGTCGTTCACGTTGGCGTTCTGCTTCCTCAATCGCTTGTATTAATTGGTCGTTGTTTTCAAACCCTTGTAATTGAGCAATACGATTGAGGTTTTGTTCGTAACTCTCCGCTTTACTCCGATACTCGTCTAATTCTTGTTTTCTGCGTTGTTCCGCATAGTGAGCATTGGTCTCAGCATCTTGTACATGTTCCGGTTCAGCGACTTCCGAAGTGTTTTCGCTTGTATCTTGTACGTCGAGTTGTTGTTCTTGTGATTCTTGTTGTGGTTCAGCGAACTCCACACTGTTTACGCTTTCTTCGTTTGACTCATAATTCATTTGTGTTCCTCCTTGGATTTTTGCGCTATTCCTGCGAGATTGTATTACTTATGATTAAAATTCAAATATCCGACCCTCTCCAGATGCATACCAATCTTCTCTTTGTTGTGAAGTCAACTTATCCCATTTACACATATCTTTAGCGAAAACGAACGCTTTAGGAAAACTCGCAAAGGTAATCCATACTTTGTTTTTGTGACCCATAAAGGAATAGCTTTCTTTATAAAACCAAAGCCAATGTTTAATGAACTTCATCTGATTTCCTCCCCATAATAAAAACACCTACATAGGCGATTGCCCTTGTGGTGTTTGTTGTGACATCATTTGTTGCTCCATTGCCCGTTGTTGCTCAGGTGGTAGCTTTCTAAACGCTTCTTGTTCATGTTTCGGTAACTGAGCAAGTAATTGATCGAATGGATGCGGCCCTTCTAATTGTGCTTGTTGTTCTTGCACCATTGCTTGTTCTTCTTGTTGCTGACCTTGCATCTGTTCTTGTTGTTGTTGCATTTGTGCTTGTTGCTCCGCTTGTGCTTGCACATCTTTTAGCAAGCGATCTTTAAACGGAATTACATTTGATGGAACGAACTTCAAATACTGTTCAAGCGTGATATGTTGACCGTCAAACAGTTTATCTAATGAAGACATCATCAATGTTTCAGAATAAGAAGATGATGGGCCAATGTCGATTTTAAGGTTCATATCCACATCTTTGTAATCTGTACCTCTAAATGGTTGCGTAAATGATTCGCCATCATCGTTTTTCAATGGGATGTTTCGTTCCGTGTTGTAATACACCTTCCAAAACTCAGCCCATATATGACCGATATTCTCCATTGATTGATAGAATCTACGTTTAATTGATTCAATTGGTATTCCTGCAGCCTTTTGCAACATCATAATGGCTGCAGCTGGCATATTTGCAGATACTTGCTCTCCTAATGCCGACTCATTCGCTCCTGCTACCTCTTTTGTATACGCCATAATGTTGTCAACTAACGCTTGAGCATTGTTAGACGTTTGACCTGGTGACATGTATTGTGCTGACCATGAACCAGGAGGAGCATTATCCACTAGTATCTCACCGGGATTGTTTGTAGGTGTTTGTTTAATTCCGTTCTCTCCACGCTTAATTAACATCTTCGGCCAACCTGTGTTTTGTACGCTTAGAATCTGCATAGCAATAAGGAAGTTGATTGATTTCTGATTAGGAATTAAACCTTCTGTATCACCAATTCCGAATATGGACTTTTTACGTCCTTTCCATTGCATAACCTCAACGGGGTATAGTTTCATGCGGCTATTCGTTTTTGGTTTAAATACGACCGTTCCTGCAACTTTGGTGAAGAACACAAAACCATTCTCTTTCCAATACATTGTTACAACGGTAATTTTCTTGCTTCCAGTGATTTCGTCTTTCGCTTTGTCATACGCTTGATCTTCCGTGTCGCTATCAGGAACAATGAGTGCGAGCATTTCTTCTGATACCTTATTCGCTTTTGCTTCTGCTTTTACATTGTCTACTTCATCACGACTCGTAATGATAATGTACGGTTGTTTCTGTACGTCTTTTTGTTGTGGATTGCCAGCAAAGAAGTTAACTGCGTCAATGGTTTCTCCACACAATTCACCTTGATACTTTAATTTGTTACCGCCATATTTTGATGAGTCCCAGTAATAATGCCATATGGATGTACCAACATTCGAACCGCTGTCTAATGCAAGTTCATTCAGTTCATCCTGCTTAATGCGTTCCCAAGTGGAGTCAGCATAGCGTGTAAATGTATCGGCTGCATCAAACTCTTTTTCTCCTTCTTCTGCTTCATTAGCCGAGAACACCATTTTTATATTCTCATTCATAACAGAAGAAACCTTATGTCCTTGTATTTGGTCAATCACATTAAATACAGGTCTTGGTAAGTCTCTCGTTCTGTCAGTTACCTTCGGCCATTGATCGCCTGCTCTGAATCGTTCATACTGCGCCCAATCATCTAAGTAGCCTTGTTGCTTCTTATACGACAATCCATCTTTATACTGTTGTTGTATAGCGCTTGCTTGTTCAATTAGCTTATCAGTCATTTAATCACCTGCTTTCCTCTGGACCATTCACCCATTCATTGAACACACTTTTCACTTCTTCTTGGTGCTTCACTTGTTGTTTTTCTTGTACCACTTCCACAATTGGAGCGATTGGATTGGGAATAGGTTTCATTGTGGGTGTTTGTTCTTTCTTCACTTCAACTTGCCAGCGTAAACCTAATTGAACACCTTTGTACGCAATAAATCCCCCTGCTATGAAAGCGAGAGGGATTAAGATTATTAATAATGTAATTACCATTCCATATACCCACTTTCTTCATTATCACCATTCGAAAACGCATGATGTAATGGAATCTTCTCAATGATTTCCTCAGTTAACATCGTTTCTTGTTGACCTCGTATATAATGAGCGATTGCAAGACCTATGATATTATCATCATGTTTGCCATCCTGTGCTTCTGCTCGACCTTTTTCATTACGAACGAAGGTAAGCATCTCATTCAGTGTGGGAATATCATTAACAAGGTTTGCTTCTTCCCTAACAATCTTCACCAAGTTTGCAATGATTAATGGTCTTGTTACCCTATCAGTACGGAAACCATATTTCTGTTGTACCTTATGCGTGTAACTATCTTCAACTTCACGATAGTACATGCGCGTGTAGTTTAATTGTTCCAATCGCTTAATTGGATATGTGGAGAAGTTTGTTTCTAAACCGATTAACGCATTGTTGAAGTATTTACCTAAACAATAAACTTGTTCAGCGTAATGATCTTCATCGAATTGGTGCATAAGCGAAGCAACTTGCTTACCTGAGATGTTGTCTAACACATGAGCCGTGAAGTTATCCGAACCATCACCAGCGGTATCACCACCGATAACATAAGGGAATCGCTTCTTCACATCTTCAAACAATGTAATGTACCCATCGTCTTCATCAATCCACTTAATTGTTTCATCGAGTATCTTATTTGGATTCTCTTTATGAAACTCAAACGTGAATCTTCCTCGTTTAAACTTCATATCACGTAACACTGAAATACGTTCATTCACAATACGAGCGTTGAATATCGTTTTACCAACAATACCCCACTCGCCTAACGCATACACCATGTAATAGTATTCGTCTTCATGCTTCATATCATCTAATACTTGTTTGTAAGCATCGTCAATGAAATTGTTATTCAAGTAAGTTGAATGAACCACGGTTGTATTCGCTTTGTCATTATCAAAGAAGAACGTTTTCAACCAATGCAATGACGAGATCGGATTGAAGCTAATCATGATTTGTTTGTAGTTATTCGTGAAACCACGTAAACGTAAATCAAGCTGTTGGAAGTCTTGCTGCTCTAACTCACTCGCTTCTTCTATCCACACACCTGTAATTCCATGAACCGATTTCATTTTTTCTACATCATCTAGTCCTGCGTGCATAATCTTGTTGTCATTCAGCTTACAAGTAATCGTCATATCCGTCTTGTTAACGTCAAATAGGCTCGACATACCCCAATCCGATATAATCCCTCTTAATAGAGAGAACGTTGATTCTCGAAGCGTTTTAGCAACCTTACGAGCAACTAAAAACTTGTGACCTTTTTCAGATAGCATACGCAAGATAATTTTTTGAGCAACGAACACCGACTTTCCCGAACCTGCGCCACCATATAGTACGAGATAACGATTCTTATCTTTGTACAATGGATAGTAAATAGGATTCGTCACATGTGGAAGGTTTTCGAGATTAATCTCCACTTAGATCACCTGGTAGTTTGATTGAGAATACTTGTTCACCTTCATGTTCCACAACTTGCTTATCTCGCCATTCAGCAGACTTGCGATTTTTCAACCAAAAGATTTGGGCGGTTGTATCAGGAACAACTTCTTTAGTGACAACTTTCTTCTTAAATCCATCGTCAGACTCTTCTATTGTCACCTCATCGTATTTGTACCCTAGCGCACGTTTTAAGAGGGCGTTTTCAACTTGACGGTCAATTACCTCTTTTCCTCTTTTTAAGGTCTCTGAAAACTCCGAGTGCTTCTTTTTCCACTCGTAAAGAGTAGATGCAGCAATCCCCATGTTATGAGCGATTTGTTCATCAGTTAAACCATCTCTAGCCCAACCTTCAATCTTGATTAAACCTTCATCGGTTAACCATTCTTCATATTTTGCCACCGTATCACCCCCGTTATGCTAATTGCATCTTATGACATAAAGAAAAACGCCACTTACGCAGTAGCCGCGAGATATTTGTGTGATCACCTTATCCCTTCTCGGTTTGACTTAACAAAACGCAAAAGTGACCACCTTCTTTCAATGATGAAAAAATAATTTAATTTATTTAATCCTGCATGTTGACATGCGATAACGCATATAGTATATTAAGAATAAGAAATGCGGTAACGCATAAAACTAGGAGGAAAGCAAAATGATGAACGCTAACGAAATGAACGAAAGAGAACTTATGAAACAAGGAATCAAATGGTACAAAGCAGGAAAGATTGAACTAGCTTACCAAATAGTGAGTCACTTTGAAGCACTTGGGTTCAGCAGAGCAGAAATCTTAATTGATATTCGAAAAGGAGCGAAATAACATGACATACTCAACTGAATTTGTTTTATTCATGTGCATCATCGGTTCAATAGGAATTTCAGTAATAGCTGTTTCAATATTGCCTATCATGAGTTTGTTAGGATATATTGAAGAACGAAAGTACAAAAAGAAACTATTAAAAGGTGGAGTAAATTGAAAGTCTTGAAAAATGTAATGGGAGTAGATGAAGCTTCTACTCTCTGGAATCTACAACCTGGTTACATTAAAAATCTTTGTGCAGAAGGTAAAATTGAATGCAAGAAAATAGGTAAGACTTGGGTTATAGATAAAACTCAACCTAATCCTTCTAAGTCCTCCGAGTGAGGGCTTTTTCTTTTATACAAAATGTATAAGCTCAATCTCATTACGACTGTATTCAAATAACTGAAACCGTTTATGACTTGCTGTATAACCATGATCGTCATGATAACTGTCAATCTTATTCCGTGTACTCAATGCACGTTGCAGTATGCCACCTTTATCAATGACTTCCTCAGTATGCAAATGACCTATAAATAACTCACGAGTAGTTGCTTGACTCCACTCAAGAGGAAATTCAGTAGCAAAGTTTTCATTCAGTCGTTTACGTGCTTTATCACCATGTGTAGCTGCAATCATAATGTCACCCATCATATGAACCTTGCGTTCTTTGAAGTTAGTATCAAATGTAATCTGTGGGAATCTCGCCTGTAAGTATTTCGTGAACGCCCACTCTAAACTCTCGGAATGATTCCCCTTTATGAACATGCCGGTAACCTTACCCGAGTTTTTCAACGCTTCATGCAATAACGGTTCATAAAACTTAGCAGCATCTTCCCACGCTTTTGACATATCCGCATGTTCAATTTCTCGACCTGAAGCAGTACGGTTACGATGATCGTTATGATGGAATAAATCTGAACCGATGATGAACAATGTTTCTTGATATTGTTTCTTCAACACGTTTAATACTTTCGCTTGTGTGGGTAAATAATGATTGTAGTCACTTATTCCAAAGTGCATATCAAAAAGCGGTATGTTCAGATACCGTTCTTCTCCTGGTATGTACTTTGGTTTGATAAATACCGAAGGTGCATTTTCCACAACCTCAATTAACTTATCCCAATCCAT
>JBFIXW010000048.1:0-14149 GCA_041605715.1 Paenisporosarcina sp. | reverse complement strand
TTTATTCCATACTGTCTTGCTGTGTTTATAAACATCAATAGCTTGAATTAAATTTGGATTCTCTCGTTCAACGGATAAAGGAAGTTTCATCGATTTAAAAAGGGTTTGAAGTACTTTCTTTCTTGCTTCAATGGTGTGATTACTTTGACTTTCGCCGTTTATTTCCATCAAGTCAAACGCAATATAATGGCATGGTAATTCCTTTGATTGGTCGAGAATAACCGACTGATTACGCATCCGCCCTCTTAACTGAACGGTAAAAAATGTACTCTGTACATCATTTGCTAAATACACTAATTCTCCGTCCAGTTTCAATGGTAAAAAGGGTTTGACTTTTTCGTATATCGTTTCACTGAAATGGATGATTTCAGGAAACATCTTATTCAAGACGTTCCCATTTCTACTTAATAAAGTGGGTGTTTCATTTTCCCAATTTAATAAACATCGAAAACCATCATATTTCACTTCATAGAGCCAGTTCTTTCCGACAGGAATTTCTGTTGCAGAAGACAAAAGCATAGGCTTCAATTTTCATCCCACTCTCGATTGTTTGTTCTAGCTTTTGATGTTCTTTCCAATCTGATACATAAATAACACTAAAACATTGCATAGTAAGGAAAAGAAAGTGTAGGTGAAACATATGCATACCGTTTGGAAAGGCAGCATCAGCTTTGGACTGGTCAATATTCCTGTGAAGCTTCATACTGCAACCGAAAACAAAGATATTAAATTACGCCAACTTCATAAAGAGTGTAATGCTCCTATCAATTATCAAAAAGTTTGTTCTGGCTGCAGCGAAGAAGTCAAAAGTGAAGATATCGTAAAAGCATATGAGTATGCCAAAAATAAATTTGTCGTATTGGACGATGAAGAACTTGAAAGATTGAAAAAGGAAAACGAAGACAAAGCCGTAGAGATTATCGATTTTGTAAAACTAGAAGAAATCGATCCCATCTTTTTTGAACGAAGCTATTTCATGGCGCCTGATAGTGGCGGTGCAAAGGCATATTCCCTTTTAAGAAAAGCTCTAATGGAATCAGGAAAAATTGGCGTAGCCAAAATTATGATTCGTTCTAAAGAACAGCTGGCAGTAGTGCGTGTTTACAATGAAACCTTATTGATGGAAACGATTCATTTTCCAGATGAAGTTCGTAACTTTAAGGATGTCCCAAACATTCCTGAAGAACAAGTGGTGGTTAAAAAAGAGTTAGATACTGCACTCATGTTAGTGGACCAGTTAACGACTACCTTTGACCCAGAGAAATATACGGATGATTACAGAACAGCATTAATGGAGTTGATCGAAGAGAAGAAATCGGGCAAGTTTACGGTAACAACGACTGAAAAACAACCAACTGCACCGTCTAACGTGACCGACTTGATGTCTGCTCTTCAAGCTTCATTAGACCAAACGAAGAAGAAAAAACCAGCTCCAAGAAAACGTACCGCAAAAGCAAAGACTTCTTAGCTCATTTGCAAATAGAAGACAGGATTTTGGGGAAGCTATAAAAGTAAAACTTGAACAAAAAAAGGAGGAAGCATTATGCCAAGACCACTACCAAATGACTCAGCCGATAATGTAGAACGACTGAATAACACGATTAACAATATGGAAGCTGCCGAAGAAGCCATGGCATTAGCAGATGGAAAAGAACTTGCTGCCATCAAAGAAAAAAACAAGAGACGCAAAGAAGCCATTGATGGATTGAATAGTGAAATCGTGCAAGAAGAGAAATCGCGAATTAACGGATTTATTTAATCAGGTTGATTTTAATAAAGAAAAATGACACCCACTTTTACAATAAAAGTGGGTGTCTGCATAAAAAAGATGTCTTCTAGTAAAACCAATTAACTTCTTTTTTCGCCAATGCATTTATAGATACGTTTTTTGATTGTATAAAGGTGTCCATGTTTTTAAAAATTGAAGGGTACTTTTTCGACCATTTTCCAATAATACTGCTTTTCTTTCTCGACTAAGATCAAACTCAGTGGCATTCGTAGCCCCCACGGGAATGAATATAATGTTTTTTTCATGTTTACGAGAAATGTATCTTTTATCATGCGCATTTTGCATCGTTGAAAAAAGAGCTTCAAACAATTGCAGGCCATTATTGATAGGATGACCTACTGATTCATTATCACCCCTACTAACTTTCAAGCCAAGGACTGGACGTAGTTTTGTACCGTTTGACTCATCGAATAGCCACATCGGAAAGTTGCTCAAGACTCCACCATCTACCACAATTGAATTCCCAAACCCTATATTTAATTTAACAGGCTCAAAGAAAAATGGAATCCCACAGCTCATACGTAAAGCCCGTGCAACAGGAAACGTGTTTGCAGAAATTCCATAATGCGCTAAGTCATCTGGGAGAACCATCAATTTACCGTTTGTTAAATCAGAGGCAATAAGTCTTAAGGTTCCTTCCGGTAAATCTCCAAATGTATAGACCCCTTTTAAGGCTAACTTTTTCATAAACCAATCTTCCAATGCTTTGCCTTGGTATAAACCCATCCGCCAATAAAGAGAAAACCATTTCATGATTGGAAAGGGAAGAATTGTTTTACGCGGGTCCAAAAGAGTTTGAAAATCTTGTTCTTCTAGCATCTGCTCTATTTCTTTTCCTGTATAACCAGCAGCAATGAAACAAGCAAGTATGGCACCCGCACTCGTACCTGCTAAACGATCAAAACGAAACCCCTTTTCCTCTAACACTTGATAAGCCCCTACTAATGCAAAATCTTTAATCCCCCCACCCGAAAACACCCCATCAATTAACATAAAATGACGCCTCTCCCTTTTTCTTATCTTATTAACACTGTAATAACCAAGCGGGAAAATTAGAACTTAGCAAACGATTTGAATAATTACCTTATGCAGTGACTAAACTAAGAATATAAAAGTTTAAGGAGCTACAAGATGTTATTATTTAAGTATTTCAAAGATGACGAGGGCGAATATTTAGGAATTAGAGATGAATTTGTATACTATGTGTACCTTCCCTCTTCTAATAAAGAAGCCCACATCATCACTTTATTTGACCAAGCTGAAGAAAAAATCAAGGAACATTATTTAGAAAACAAAGAAGAGATTCATCTAATGAAAACGTATATGACAGAAGATCCTTGCTTAATCGAACGAATTCAAGCCGTAACCAACTATCAAAAAATATATACAATAAGCGATGAAGAATTTCTAAATTATTACACCGGTTAACTTTTTTCAAGCCGTTTCACTTTCTACGTAAAATTCCTCGTTCAAGCCAAGCCGCAATTTGACCTTATTGTATTAGGGGTGGCATATCTGAATTAACTTTAATGGCTCGTGGATCAGTTTGCTAAACTTTAGCTTTCATGGCGATTGCATTTATTATTACTGGGATTCCAAGACACCTGAAAGTGCAGCTCCCATAGCGGGTTTTCACCTTCTCCCATGCTGTTTTTAGGAGGCGTCTTTTTTACTATATTAGACATGCCTTCCTATCTTCAGCCAATTGTAAATGTACTACCGATCTAACATTCTCTTAGTAAAGATTACGTGTCGCGTTTTCAATGTGATAGCGATCAAAACCGGAGCATTTGTGATATTGGCTACCGATTATTGAGAAACCATCATTATTGACTTGATGAGAAAAATTCCAGTTACCTCTCACTGAACGATGGAATTTCTATTTATTCATATTATGAAATGGGCACATTCAAAAAACTATACAATACCAAAGGTCTTAAGGAGTTTAAACAGAGATTTGCTTGTCAACGGGAACCCAAGTATCTGTTTTAAGTGATACTTAAACCTCCTGTTCATCAACATGTTGTTGTGAAAAAAATTAAGCTTATTTTAGAAAAGCTGGATAAGCATATATAACAAAAAAGGCATCCGTGGAATAATTAAACTCCATGGATGCCTTTTTTGGTAGGGCTTTTAACTGGTCTGACGTGTGTTAAGATATTACCTTCAAATGCTTTAGTATGGACTTTGAGTTGTGAATGTAAACGGAACGTCTACGCCACTGTAGAGACCAACATATACATATGTTGTGCCGCCTGGAATAACGCCTGCTTCATCCGCTCCAGATGTAGCAACAGAACCTATCACTTCAAAGTTTTTATTATAAAAGAAAACATCAAAGTCATATTCACTTTCTGCTGATCCAGCTAAGTTAAATGTGTGAATTCCGTCTCCATATGGCTTTGGTAAAGTGATTACATATCCATCTAAACCTTGAGTCGTTGGATTTGGATTTTGAGTTGAAACAAATTCATTTTCAGTTACAGCTAATGTTGCATCAACATCTGCAAGTGCGCCTACTCCTGTACCTGCATTACCAACAGAAACTGTGCCATTTGCTACAAATGGTACTTCTGGTTCCATAATAAGTGGTTCAATCTTCGTTTTTCCTGGTCCAAATGCTTGAAGTTCAGCAACTTGTACATATCCAGAAGCATTATTTTGCGCATTTTTAACGACAAGTTTAAGATATTTCGCATCAATCGGCTGTGCCAATTCATATTCCTTGTAATGTAAATCTGGTGCTGCTGGTCGAGGGATTTCCGTGTTAAATTGACTATCAATAATTTCAGTCCACGTCTCACCATCTACGGATGAAAATACTGAAAACTCATTTATAGTAGCGAATCGTCCTTTTGAAATATCTTTAAATGCACTTACATTAACTGTTGAGATTTTTACAGGTTCATCTTTCGCTAAATCAACAACAAATTCAGCTCCGGAAAAGGCAGTTTCTTGTTTCTCGGAAGCATAAACACTTGCCTCTGTATCATCGATTGCCATCTGAACAGGATTGCTATCAGACTCACTCGATACGCTAGAAATGGTAGCACCATTAAATGATGAAGCCACGTTTGGTTCTAAAGTCAGTTTAAGTGCTTTATTTGAACCTGCTTTAACTTCAACATCTTTTATAGTTCTTGACCCAAAACCTCTTGCTTGAATCGTAATATCATATTTACCTGCAACCATTGGTACTCCAAACTTGCCATCCTCTGATGTTGTTACGACAGGGCTAGTTCGTGCCTCAAATTCACCAATGATAATGCGTACATCTTCTACAGGCTTCTTCGTAGCTGCATTTATAATTTTACCAGCAAATAAACCATTCAAATTCTGTGTTGGATGATTGTATGCAGGTGTTGGATCTGTATCGTTCCCACCTTTTGAGCTTGCACTCATACCTAAGCCACGTTTAGAAAATGCTGACCATAGTAATTCATAATGTTTGCCTCCATAACGCTCTGTATCAGCGGTTATGATTGCATCTCTCATATCTACCATGGAAGGGTTCGGAGCTGAAATAGGCATGGCGTCCATGACTAATTGCTCGACTACTTTTTCACCTTCTATATTGCCTAGTGAAGAAAGTAATTTCCCTCTGACTTCCCAAAGTATAGCTGCCCAAATTTCTCCATCCGAATGGACTTCCGGACCACCAACATCAAAGCCAATATCTCCGTATTGTAGTGGACTATCTTCAAGTGCCCAACTTCTAATGCCGCGATCTTTATTCGCAGTAACATACTCACCGACAACAGCTTTTTCTTGAAGTCCATTTTTAATCAAATAATGCATAGCAAACCAATCTCCCCATGCCTCTCCCATCGAACCTGACTGGTGACTACCTAGGGATTCCCCACCAGCTACCAATCGAGTAGATAGAGCATGTGAGTATTCGTGATAAATGATACCAGCGTCATAATCGCCATCTGCATATGCACCCTCAAACGCACCTGGAATAGGTTCCCACAAGAACATCCCACTCCATGCAGGGAGTCCATCTGGGAGTGTTAGCATATAGGCGTTATCGCGGCCTGTATAGGTTGGTTCCCCGCCAGATATTGCTCCAGCTTGGACCATTCCCATAATAGCATCACCTTCTGATCCACCTTTTCCATTATTGGTTGCTTGGAGATTACCTGCTCCTTCAACCCAACCAAGGTTATAGAAGTAATCATGGAATAGATTGTGGTGATAAAACAAATTAGTTGTTGCACTATTTACATCATTTACATAGGATGGCGGAGTTGTTTGACCTTTTGTTTTTTGCCAAGCATTTGTGAATGGATAGTTAAACTTACCTAAAGGACTAACTGGACGAACAGCTTGGTCAGCAGGAACTAAAAAATTACTCCAGTTGGCGAATGTATTTGCATTATTACCAAGTGTGGTTACACCAAGATCGCTTGACGGAAATAACCAACCGTTAGGTGATGCATTAGCATCTCCTTTAAATGATTTAGTTTTTTGAGTTCCTCCAGTTGCAGCACCTGGGAAATTTTCAAATACAGAACCTTCTGAGTCTAGATGCTGCGCAAGAGAACGTTCATACAATTTTTCTCCAGTTTGTGCATCAATGATTACTTCTGAACCCTCATTAAGTTCAGCAATATATAGCACACGATAAACTGGAACGATCTCATTACCTTTTGCAAATACAGCCTTCTTCACATACTGTTTTGTGGGAAGTACATCAGAACCATCAAAAACATCCCAGCCTTTTTCTTTGCTCAGTAAAGAAGGCATATAAGATAAAGAAGGAGATTCAAGTGAGACTACCTTACTTAAGGCATCGGTTGCAGTCAACGAATACTTATTAGTAAACGATTTCGCTTTGGTCACGTTACCTGTTACAGATAGAATTTGACCAGTCTTATTAACAGCAACGATTACACGTCCACCAAAAACTGACTGTATACCACCAAAAGATTGTTGGAAAGTGACCGGTTGAAGTCCTGTTCCAGGCATTTTATAATTTCGAATCACTTCTAGTGATTCCATATCAGTAGAAGTTAAACCAAAAACTTCAGCATGATTTTTAAGCCATTGGCGAGCAATTGTCACAGCATCACCATTAGTAGGTTCAGTTAAGTATCCTTTCTCCTTTATGATAGAAGAAGGTGTTCCAAACATCGTGTTCCACTTTACTTTAACACCACTCCCAATTGAATCGATTAACTGATTCGTTGCAAGTAGTTGTTCTTTAGTAGGTATCACACCATTCAACACATTTCTGACATCATAAAGCTGTTCATGTGCTTTGGTATCCACTACGCTTGTTTCAACTACAGGTCCTCTTACCACCATGGCGTTTGAATACAATGGAACTAATAATGAGCTCGCTAATACGGCACTACCCATTACAGAAAATACTTTTTTCTTCTTCCCCATCTTACATCCCCATTTCAATAGACATTATTTGATATTCTAAAACACCATTCGTCAGTCTGCTTATGAATTCCTTTCTAACTTTTATCATTTACTTATTAGGTAGTAGTCAAAGACATACATTGTAGTAAGATCTATAGTAACTAAGGCGTATATCCTTTTGGGTAAATAAGGAGATTTTTAGGGATAAAATCGGAATGTTGATTAATGGAAAAACGAAAGAGAGTGACGTTAGAACCAATCTCGTCACTCTCTACTTTTTACTCTACCTTATAAATTTGCTTTTCTCACTTTGTAGTTTTCTTAAACTCCTGAGATACATCGACTAATTTACATGTAAAGTTTGTGAACATGCCTGTTACACCAAATCTTAGCGCATCTTTATATCTTCTTTGGAATTTAAATAAAAGGTGAACGAGTTTTCATCCTTCGTCGGGGAACTTTCCATTTTGAGCGCAGACCTGAAATAGTAAGAATTTTTACTTTCAGTACAGTATTTCTTGGCTATATACTTATTCTTATTTTCCGAATTGTGTTATCCCTATAGCTTGCTCTTTTCTTTTGTCACCAACAATTATGTATCCGTGAGGCGTTTTTATTAAAAAAAATCAATCATCCAGGATTAACATAATTCCAATAATTATGGGCACGCTATTTCTTGAGTGTTTTTTACTAATGGAGAGAAATGGGGACTTTATCGTATGGCGTTGGAATGGTTTAACAGAGTAACTGGTGAACTTCAAGAACAGCTTGAATCCATTTGTGAAGAGTATGACCAAATTGGTCATATGACAATTGATCAGAGCACCAAACATCCACGGATTGAATTTTTTGTGGATACGCTAAATGGAGAACGAGAATACTTCTGCACCCTTTTGTTCGATCCTCATAATGAAGAATTCTATCTTGAAAGCTTTGATGTAGAATTTGAACAACCTGCAAGAGTTATTCTTGCTGATATTGAGGATGTTATCGACGCTGTTCATGAAAGCTTTCATGCCTTTTTAAACGGAGAACACGAAATGTATTATGTAGATGAACCTGATGATGATGATGATGATGACGAAGAAGATTCATACGAAATTACTGAAATTGAAGATGAAATAAATGAGGTTAGTGTTTCAGGAATCGAATGGGAAACTCCAGAAGTCACCGCCTTTTTTATTGAAGATGAAGTGGAAACAACCTATCAATTTGGGGTAGTCAGTGCTACAGGTGAAGGCGTACTTCGCAGGGTAAATCGACTTTGGACAGATGATGAAATCTTCAAGGATGAAAGTCAATTCACCTTCGCAAAAGAAGAAGCGAGCACCATTATCGCAATGATTGCGAGTCATATGGACGATTTGCCTGGTTTTGAAGATATGATTATTCAGTAAACAAAACAGTAGGTATTGGATGGATGTCACCAATACCTACTGTTTCCTTATCACCTTTGTGAAAATGTAGAAAAAATGAGTGACCGAATTCAAGATCGCTCATTATCGTGTTACAAAGCCTATCCACTTTTTACTCAATCTCCAACTGATCTAAAAACATCACAAATTCAGTGTTCACATTTAAATTGGTATACCCGATACTATTATAAGAACCTTTTCCAAACGATACTTCATTTTTCTCGTTGTACGGAATCCAACCAAAGTGCATCGATGAATTCGAGATAAATGAATTAAAAAACATATTAGGCTTCTTAGATATTAAAAGTTCCTCATGAGAATCTATGACTGAAACCCATTCATTAGACAATTGGCTCACACCGTAAGACTTATTGTTTAATGCTACATTTTTATCTAATTGGATTCTTGGACTATAATCTTCAACACCATCTGTTACATAAAATGAACGATCTCTTATCAAAAAGAATTTTATATGATGAACTTGATCTTCATTCTGCAAATTCCATACAAAATGGAAAGTAGAAGGATCCTTTTCGTCAATTTTCCATATATGTGGTTCACCAGTGGTATTAATAGATCCAACATTCCAGTTTCGATTTTGCCATACCCAATAACTTACTCCATACTGGTTTTCGGTAGAAATAAATGGAACAAATACATGCTTCTCATCCAGGTGAATGGTGTCTTGAATAACCTCAACTTTTGCTTCTGGAAAGATAAGATTCATTTCTTTCGATAATTGTTCATGATTAGGGAACGAAGTAGGTTTTGAATAAACAAACCAATAAATGAAAAATCCAACCATTACAATGACAGTTATTCCAATTAAGATAAGCATCCTTTTCTTCTCCATCCTAATTTCCCCCCTTAATCAGTGAGTATTCAGAACGAAAATACAATTGCTTATTTTTAGTTGAAATGAGTATACCTTTTCCATCCTTTTCTATATAAACGACCGTCTTCAAGCCACTTCCCCATTTAGTCGAAAATCCAATCAGTTGATAAGGAAAACGTTCGACTACTTTCTTAGAATGTTTGTTTATTTCCGTATCATTGTACCATTCATGACTTTGAATCAATTCCTCTCTTAAAGATGGAGTTTGCTTTTTGAGCATCTCTTTATCTAAAGAGCTGTCTTTCGCAGATGGGTGAATATTTACGAGCTTGGCCTTTTCAATATTTGAGATATAGGTTTTTAATTCACTTTCGGGATAAATGAAATGATTAAAAGGAATTGCCAGTAGGAACGCAATTAAAAAAATAAAATTAGCGAAAAAACCTAGCCATGCAAATGGCCGGTATGATTTCCACTTTTCATTCTTATTTTTAAATACTGCATACAAGATCCAAACTCCAAGAGGTAAAATCGGAATTTTTATATAGCTATTAAATAACTGCCAATTAATAGAAAAAGTAAAAAAACCAATAAATAAAATCAGTAGAACCTTCCAAAAGGTTGGCTTCATTTCTTGCTTGGTATATAGAAAATTGGTTATCCAGCCAATGATAATCCAAGCTAAAATCGTCGTAATCAATTCAGTTATGTTTATGCTCTCCAAGAAGTTCATTCCCCTTACTTCCTTTTTATAAGTTAGCGTCAAATAGTCACTAGCTTAAACTCCTATGATTCATTTCGACACCATTTACATATTCACCTTCCAAAATTTTCATTTCAAATCATTCGTTTTCTTAATTTCTACATAAAAGCATGAAATTGAGTTCTTATTAAAATTGACTGATATTAAATTTCTTTCGCTTTCCGCGGACGAAACGCAAGTCTCCTTGGCTTTTAAAAACCTATGCTCCTGCGGTTACTCGTCGCAAACGAATTGTGCACAATTCGTTGCCTGTGGGGTCTAGCGTATTTCGTTTTTCCGCAGGAGTCTTCAGAAATAGCCGACCACTTTCCTTTTAAAGAGTCTTTGCAGAAGCAGTTAGAATAACAATTTAAGATTGTTTTTAGGCGAGTATTTAGTTGATGTATCGCCTATTACAGGCTAATCAGACAGTGTTGCAGTTGCTATTCTGGTAAGTTAATCAAACCGATATGGGTTAAGTCTTACGTTATATATTAATAATGGGGCAGTTGAAAGTCATAAAACCAAAATTGTTTTACTAGCTCTGAGCAAAAATGAACATCATAAATCGATATTTACAATGACGTCAATTGATTGGAATGTAGTCGGCGACTCCTGCGGAAACAGCACGTTCTGAAGACCCTGTACTGAGCATCGCGAGGGAAGCGGCTGAAGTAGTGCCCGCGGAAAGCGTCCGTCGAAATGGAAATCAGCATTCTTATTTGTCTACATCCTGATTCCTACAATTAAATTATTTAAGATTTTATAATCAACAAGAAACGACCGAAACAAACAATCTCGGCCGCTCTCGATTTCCTATTCAGTTCCTACCGCCTATTCGTTTTCACTTGCCTATTTATCAACATGAACACTTCATCTAAATAATTCTCCGACTCACTTTTTTCCCATCATACATATACACCATCGGTTTATGATCAAGAAAAGTCTCCATATAAACTGGTCTTCCCCATAATTGATAAATATACGGAAGCACATTTTCTAAATACTGTGGGTCTAGTTCAGTTCCTTCATAGCCATGTTTTAAATACAACTCTCCATTACGTGAATAATCGCCATCATCTACGACAATGTATGGAAAGCTTCCGTTCACACGCATCGAAACAAGACGGTCACGTACATGTTCATAATCTTTATCTGTCACGATATATTTTCCATCCTTTTTCTCAAACAAATAAAGATCCTCTTGCTTCACCAAATCTTTTGTTAAGTAGTTTCGAATAAATGAAATATCGGACTCAATTTCTCGTACTTCAAACATTTTCTCTCTACCTGACTGAGGCTTAACCCCTAATTTCAACATTTCATCAGTTGGTTCGTTGTATCTTCTTTCAATATCTTCATAAATTTTCAGTCCTAAGTAATAAGGATTGATACTTGTTTTGGAAGGCTGCACAACGTTTGCGTTTAACAAAGAAAATTCAATTGCCTCATCCGTCGTTAAATCCATTTCTCGTAATATTCGCTGATGCCAGAAAGTTGCCCAACCTTCATTCATAATTTTCGTCTCGATTTGTGGCCAAAAATAGAGCATCTCTTCTCGCATCATCGTTAAAATATCACGTTGCCACTCTTCAAGTTCCGTACTGTGTTCTTGAATAAACAATAGAAGGTCTTTTTCTGGACTAAGCGGGAATTTCTTTCTCTTCTTTATTATCTTTTTATCGTCAGGTTCATTATTATCAATTCCCCATAAATCGTCATAAGGCGTTTTTCGTACAGTGACTTCATCTTCCTTATCAAGTTCTTCGTTGCGTTTATGTTTAATAATCGAAGGGTCTATATGCTCCTGGATGGCTAGTGTAGCGTCTAAAAATCGTTCGACCTCTTCTTTCCCATGGATCAATTCATAATTCATAATTCGCTCAGCCGTTGCTGTCATGCTCTCAACCATATCGCGTCTTGTATTAGAAAAGCGAACATTATTTTTAAAGAAGTCGCAGTGAGCAAGTACGTGAGCAATAATCAGTTTGTTCTGTGTCAGACTGTTCGTATGCAGTAAAAACGCATAGCATGGATCCGAATTAATGACGAGTTCATATATTTGGCTTAATCCATAATCATATTGAAGCTTCATCTTGTGAAATTGCTTCCCGAAACTCCAATGAGAAAAACGTGTAGGCATCCCGTATGCACCGAATGTATAAACAATATCTGCTGGACAAATTTCATAGCGCATTGGATAAAAATCAAGGCCAAATCCCGAGGCAATTTCCGTAATTTCAGCAATCGCACGATGAAGCTCTTTATCCATCAACTTAATCCCTTCGCGTGTTATTTTTCTCCTTTTTGAAAAAATCGTTTCATTGCGTGGTAGACATCTTGTTTTTCTCTTAATACATAATGACGAAACTTATCATTTGAAATCCCTTTATAGACTGACATTAATGTTGAATAGCGACCATGCACATTGACTTCTCCATATCCAAACATGCTCGAAACATCCATTAATTCATTGACTAGCTTTACACATTTTTCATTGTCTCTCGTCATATTTTCCCCGTCTGAGAAGTGCACAGGATATATATTATACCGAGATGGATTGTATTTCTGCTCAATAAGTTCAACCGCTTTTTCATAGGCTGAGGAGCAAATGGTTCCACCACTCTCACCTTTATTAAAAAAATCTTGCTCCGATACTACCTTGGCTTCTGTATGATGGGCAATAAATTCAATTTCAACGGTTTCGTATTTCGTACGTAAAAACTTCGTCATCCAGAAAAAGAAACTGCGGGCCATATATTTTTCAAAGACACCCATAGAAGCACTTGTATCCATCATTGCTAAAACAACCGCTTTGGAATCAGATTTAATGACATCATTCCATGTTTTATAACGCAAATCTTCATTATGAATTGGGGAAATCTCAGCTTTCCCTTTCGAGGCATTTCGTTTGATAGCAGATAAAATCGTACGCTTTTTATCAATATTACCCATAAGACCTTTTTTACGAATATCATTGAATTCAATTTTTTCAATGGTTTGATCGGCTGTTTCCTTTTGTTTTAAATTCGGTAATTCCAACTCTTTAAATAAAACCTCTTGAAGTTCTTCGAGCGTCACTTCAGCTTCATAATAATCTTGACCTGGTTTGTCACCAGCTTCTTTCCCTTGACCCTTACCGTTTTTCCCATTGTTAGGGTCACGTGCCAGGATATCACCTATTTGACTCTCTCCATCTCCTTGACCGACATGTTTTGACTGATCGTAATTGTATCGGATTTTGTACTCATCCAATGAACGTATCGGGATTTTTATCACATCTCGTCCATTGGACATGATAATACTTTCTTCACTAATTAAATCCGGCAAATTATTTTTAATGGCTTCTTTTACTTTGTCCATGTGACGTTGCTGATCTTGGTATCCTTTTCGATGAAGCGACCAATTTTCCTGTGAGATGACAAAACGATTATGTTGGTTTTCGTTCATTTCCATCCACACCCATCTTTTAATAGAAGCTTTTAATTTCCTTATCATATGCACGGACAATCAAGTTATGAACATGTCAAGGCAAATAAAAAACAAGACTAATGAAAAATAATTAGTCTTGTTTCTATCATTTTAACGGTTCAGCAGACTTCCAACGTATCGCAATAATTCATTCGCAGAAATCGAATTGTACCCATGCTCATCTATTAATCGTGCTACTACTTCGTTTACTTTTTTCAACTGTGATTCATCAGGCGTTTTCGATGACGTCGTAATTTTCACAACATCTTTTAAATCCGCAAATAACTTCTTTTGAATCGCTTCACGCAAACGTTCATGCGAATTATAGTCAAAGCGTGTGCCTTTTCTTGCATAAGCAGACAAACGGATTAATATCTCTTCGCGGAATGCTTTTTTCGCATTTTCTGAAATGCCAATTTGTTCTTCAATTGAGCGCATCAATTTTTCATCTGGCTGCATTTCTTCCCCAGTAAGTGAGTCTCTCATTTTGTTTTTATTACAAAATGCTTCCACATTATCGAGGT
>JBFIXW010000047.1:0-14259 GCA_041605715.1 Paenisporosarcina sp. | reverse complement strand
GATGGTCAAGATATTAAAAAGGATCAAATTTTACAAGTTATTATGGAAATGAATAAAACGAGTCTCGAGGCAGGCCGTAAAATATATGTGATACAACGCGCAGATCGCTTAAATCCTTCTTCTGCGAATACGTTATTAAAAATTTTAGAAGAACCAGAAGGACAAGTTCATGCCATCTTGCTTACTGAAAAACCGTATGCTATCTTACCGACCATTCGATCTCGGGTTCAGCAAATTTCGTTTCCTTCAATTCCTAGAGATGAACGCGTGAAATCGTTGATTCAACAAGGTTTAACTGCCTCGATGGCTGCAACTGTTTCTATGGTAACGAATGATATTGAAGAAGCTTTGGTGTTAGCAAAAGATGAGCAGTTTGCACAGGCTCGAAAAACAGTGTTAAAATTAGTAGAAGTTGCTGAAACTAATGTTCATGAAGCGATGCTTTGTGTCCAAGAAGATTGGCTTCCAACGTTTAAAGAAAAAGAGGAAACAGAGCTGGGGCTAGACTTGTTACTATTCGCATATCGCGATTTAGTGGCCGTCAAAGCAAATCCTGACGCAATGTGTGCTTATCCGGATATCATGCATTTCTATCAACAACGAGTTCTTCATGTTACATATGAGCAGTTGTCCGATAAAATACAAGCGATTTTAAAAGCGAAGCAACAATTACATCGCAATATGAACCGGACGTTGTTAATGGAACAGCTAATGCTGAATCTGCAGGAGGGGTTTTCTTTTGTATAATGTGGTAGGTGTTCGCTTTAAGAAAGCGGGTAAAATATATTATTTCGATCCAATTGATTTTGCTTTAGAAAAAGATCAATATGTCATAGTAGAAACTGCAAGAGGTGTGGAGTATGGTAAGGTCGTTGTTGCTATTAAACAAGTAGATGAACACGATGTTGTATTGCCACTTAAGCAAGTTGTACGTCCCGCTGATGAGCGCGATCGTATTCAAGTTGAAGAAAATCAATCTGAATCTCAACGTGCATTTGATTTAGGGACAGAAAAAATTGTTGAGCATTCACTTGAAATGAAGTTAGTGGATGTTGAATATACATTTGACCGTAACAAAATCATCTTTTACTTCACAGCAGAAGGTCGAGTTGACTTCCGTGATTTAGTGAAAGATTTAGCTTCTGTATTTAGAACGCGAATTGAACTTCGTCAAATTGGTGTGCGGGATGAAGCTAAAATGTTGGGCGGTATTGGTCCTTGTGGCAGAATGCTTTGTTGTTCTACATTTTTAGGTGATTTTGAGCCTGTATCCATAAAAATGGCGAAAGATCAGAACTTGTCACTAAATCCTTCAAAAATTTCAGGGTTATGTGGTCGTTTAATGTGCTGTTTAAAATACGAAAATGACGATTATGAACAGGCGAAAGAATTGATGCCTGATATGGGTACTCGGATTTCTACTCCTGATGGAGCGGGTAAAGTTGTTGGCTTAAACTTGCTTGAAAGAATTTTAAAGGTAGAATTGTTCGATGAACAAAGAATCCTTGAGTATTCGATAGAAGAAATTATGCAACATGCTGAAAAACCAGTTCAACTGACCGAATAATGAGGTGATTTCTTGAAAGAACGTAATTTCTTAGATACGGTCATGGAATTTGAGAAGCAACTTGAATCCTTGCAAAGTCAATTTCATGCCTTAAAAGAATTTGTTGCTTTAATGATGGAAGAACACCAGTCATTAGAACAAGAAAACCACAATCTCCGTACACATCTTGATGCCATTCATTTAGCAGAAGAGGAATTGCGTAAGCAATCTGAAGAAGAAGTTAAACGGGTGAGTCCTATGGATATTGGCGAAGGTTATGATAACTTGGCACGATTATATCAAGAAGGTTTTCATGTGTGCCATGTACACTTTGGAAGTTCGAGAAAAGGCGAAGACTGTTTGTTTTGCCTATCTTTTTTAAATAAACAAAACGGGTAATGAAAGGCTGAATCCACTAACTTTGTGGATGTCGGTCTTTTGTTTTGTTGGAGGGTTAAGAATATGGATATACAATTAAGAGATGATGAACGAATGGATTATTTACTGGCAGAGCAATTAAGAATTATACAAAGCCCCTCCGTGTTTTCTTTTTCTTTGGATGCGGTTTTATTAGCCAAATTTACATATGTGCCAAGTAAGAAAGGGAAGATTGTGGACTTATGTACGGGAAACGGTGCCATTCCTCTTTTCTTAAGTGCACGAACAAAAGGAACAATCATTGGGGTTGAACTTCAGGAACGATTAGCTGACATGGCTATACGAAGTGTTGCTTATAACGAGTTGCAAGAGCAGATACACATTTTAGAAGGGGACGTAAAGACCATTCCCGAAGAATTAGGCATTGAAAAATATGATGTCGTCACCTGTAATCCTCCCTACTTTCCAGCAAATGAAGCAAGCGATCAAAATATAAAAGAGCATCACGCTATTGCTCGTCACGAAATTCATTTATCATTAGATGAAGCGGTTTACTCTGCAAGTCGTTTATTGAAACAAGGTGGCAAAGCGGCGTTCGTTCATCGACCTGGTAGGTTACTCGACATTGTTACTTCTATGAGAGCACACCGATTAGAACCAAAAAGGATTCGATTTGTTTATCCTAAGGTAGGGAAGGAAGCCAATACCCTATTAATAGAAGGAATAAAAGATGGCAAGCCTGATTTAAAGATTCTTCCTCCTTTGTACGTTTACGATGAAGCGGGAGAATACACAGAAGAAGTTCGGATGATGTTATATGGAAAAGATTAATCAACATACATTCTATGTGTTGGAGTGTGGAGATGGCAGTTACTATGCAGGGTATACAAACGATTTAGCTCGTCGTGTAGACGTCCATAATAAGGGGAAGGGTGCAAAGTATACGAGAGCACACTTACCTGTTACATGTATTTTTCAAGAGAATTTTGAAACAAAACAACAAGCTTTAAAAGCAGAGTATGCTTTTAAGCAATTAAAGAAAATAGATAAGATCAAGTATATGGAGAGTAAAACGAAAGGTGAGGACCAATGAAATCACAAAAAAGTTTTTCTCAAACGCAAAATTCAGGCACGTTGTATTTAGTTGCAACTCCTATTGGTAACTTAGAGGATATGACTGTAAGAGCTATACGGATGATGAAAGAAGCAGATATCATTGCAGCAGAGGACACTCGAAACACGAAAAGATTATGTAACTACTTTGAAATAGACACGCCATTAATGAGTTATCATGAGCACAATTTAGAATATGGTGGAGATAAGTTACTGGATCTATTAAGAAATGGAAAATCGGTTGCTTTAGTCAGTGATGCAGGATTGCCATGTATTTCTGATCCAGGAGCGGACATTGTAGCGAAAGCATTAGAGGAAGAGATCACTGTCGTACCGGTTCCTGGAGCAAATGCAGCTCTAAGTGCCTTAATTTCCTCTGGTTTGTCTACAATTTCTTTCTCTTTCTTAGGTTTTTTACCACGACAAAAAAAAGACAGAAAAGCAGCATTAGAGAACATAAAATTTAAACAAGAGACGATGTTGTTTTATGAGGCACCTCACCGACTAAAAGAAACACTACGAGATGCAGAAAGTATCCTTGGATCATCGCGTAAAGTAGTGTTAGCTCGTGAAATTACGAAGAAATTTGAAGAGTTTTTAAGAGGCACTTTAGAAGAAGCAGTAAAGTGGGCGGAGAATGAAGAAATTAGGGGCGAGTTCGTCCTAGTATTCGATGGAGCTTCAGATGAAGATCAAGAAGTCGTTGAGAATTGGTGGTCTTCATTGACGATTGCAGAACATGTGGAGCATTTAATCCATACAAAACAATTATCTTCAAAAGAGGCCATTAAAGCTGTTTCGATTGAGCGCCAACTATCTAAACGAGATGTTTACCAAGAATATCATATACAAGACGAAAAAAATCCGGAATGACAAAGTCATCCCGGATTTAATATTGTTATTTCGTGATATTAGATTGAATTTCTTTAACTAACATTTCTGCGCCTTCTTGGCTTAAAATTAATTTACCGCCTACTAATTTTAAGTTGTCATCTGATACTTCACCAGTAACAACACAAGTCATGTTAGGTAGGTATTTTTTCAAGATGATTTTGTCGTCATCTACATAAATTTCTAATGCATCTTTTTCTGCGATTCCTAGTGTACGGCGAAGTTCTATTGGAATAACTACGCGACCTAGTTCATCAACTTTACGAACGATTCCTGTTGATTTCATATAAGCACTCCCTTATCCTTTAAATGTGATTCGTCAAATTTCGACATTTCTCTCTTGTCTGTTACTTATCATACCAACAACTACCATATACGTCAATAATTAATCTTTCGACTTCAAACTACTTTTTGTTATTTTTGTGACAAATAGTAAAAATAATGGTACAAATATGATGGGATATTTATTTAGTTACAATAAGTTTACAAAAATTAATAGGAAAAGGGCCTAATTTTACGGTAATTATTTTTCGACAAATTTCGCGAAACTTCTCATATTGAAACCAAACCAGCACTCCTATAGAATAGAGATACTATATTTTAAAGCCTGAAGGGAAGAACAACCGTGAGCAATGAAAATACCAAATCTTTTTATATAACTACCCCTATTTACTATCCAAGTGGAAAATTTCATATCGGCACAGCGTATACAACAGTTGCCTCTGATGCAATGGCTCGTTATAAACGCTTAAGAGGATATGATGTTCGATTCTTAACAGGAATGGATGAGCACGGACAGAAAATTCAAGAAAAAGCACAAGAAGCGAGCTTAGCACCACAAGAATATGTAGATGGTATTGCGGAAGCTGCGAAAAAAATATGGAACTTGATGGATATTTCTCATGATGACTTTATTCGTACAACGGAAACGCGTCATAAAGAAGGCGTGAAGAAAATTTTCCAAACATTCTTAGATAACGGAGATATATACAAGGGGGAATATGAAGGTTGGTATTGTACACCTGATGAAACCTTCTTTACAGAAAGCCAATTGGAAAATGGGAATTGTCCGGATTGTGGACGCGCTGTGCACAAAGTTAAAGAAGAGTCTTACTTCTTTAATATGAAAAAATACGCAGATCGTTTGATTCAATATTATGAAGATAATCTAGAATTCATCGAACCTGAGTCTAGAAAGAATGAAATGATCAATAACTTCTTAAAACCGGGATTAGAGGATTTATCGGTTTCACGTACATCATTCGATTGGGGAGTAAAAGTTCCAGGCGATGACAAACATGTCATTTATGTATGGGTTGACGCACTGTCAAATTATATAACCTCATTAGGATACCGATCTGATGACGATTCTTTATTCAATAAGTTTTGGCCTGCAGATGTTCATGTTGTAGGGAAAGATATCGTTCGATTCCACACGATTTATTGGCCTATTTTCTTAATGGCTTTAAATTTACCATTACCTAAAAAAATATTCGCTCACGGATTCATTATGATGAAAGACGGTAAAATGTCTAAATCAAAAGGGAATGTTGTTCAACCTGAAATGTTAGTTGAACGTTACGGATTAGATGCGACTCGTTATTTCTTGCTGCGTGAATTACCTTTTGGGGCAGATGGCGTATTCTCACCTGAAGCTTTTGTTGAGCGTACAAATTTCGATTTAGCAAATGATCTAGGAAATCTGTTAAATCGGACAGTTTCAATGATGAATAAATACTTTGATGGTGTCATTCCGGTTGAAGGGAACGAACCAACAGAATTTGACACTGCGTTACAACAACAAGCAAAAGATGTTATCGAAAAATACGAAGTTAATATGGATAGAATGCAATTTAGTATGGTACTAAGTGACGTGTGGTCGCTTATTTCCAGGTCTAATAAATACATCGACGAGACTCAGCCATGGGTTCTTGCGAAGTCTGGAGATGACAAAGCGAAACTAGGTTCAGTTATGTGGCATCTAGCGGAGAGCCTTCGTCAAACAGCTGTTTTGCTTCAGCCATTTTTGACAAATGCACCTAAACAAATCGCAGAACAACTTGGTTTGTCTGCCGATGCATTATCATGGGACACTCTTTTAGATTCATCAACTATTGCAGTTGGAACAAGAGTTGTTGAAAAAGGTGTGCCAATCTTCCCTCGTTTAGAAGTAGAGCCGGAAGTTGCCTATATTCAAGAACAAATGAGAGGTCCTGTTTCTCCAGAAATCAAGATTCCAGAAGTTGAAGAAGTGCCGGATGTTCCTGAAATTACAATTGATGATTTCTTGAAAGTGGATTTAAGAGTGGCGACGGTTTTAGCGTGTGAAGCCATTCCAAAAGCGGATAAGTTATTAAAGCTACAATTAGATTTAGGTTATGAACAACGTCAAGTCGTTTCAGGAATTGCCAAACATTACTCTCCGGAAGAATTAGTAGGTCAAAAAGTAATCGTTGTTGCTAATTTAAAACCCGTTAAACTTCGTGGGGAAATGTCTCAAGGTATGATTTTAGCAGGAGAAAAGGACGGTTTCTTAACTTTAGCAACAGTTGATCCAACCTTAGAAAACGGTGCAAAAGTAAAATAAATAAAGCATTTTTCAGCCCCTTTTGGAATTCCTCGAGGGGCTTTTATTTGTGTTTCAAAACATAAACGTGCTATCTTAAAAGAACGTTTTGGGTAATAATAGGTTATTTTAACTGAAAATAAATATTTTAATACTCATTAAAGGGGACTAAAGTCTTCGGTGTCATTTAAAAAGCATGCCTTTGTCATCATAATGTTATGAATCTTAGATTTCTAAAATCATGATAATTTTTATAATTGATACCATGTGAAGGAGAGACTGAAATGTATATTGATACACATGTTCACTTAAACGCAGAACAATACAATGAAGATTTACAAGATGTTATTGCCCGTGCATTAGAAGCTGGTGTCAACCAAATGGTCGTTATTGGGTTTGATCAAAAAACGATTAAACGAGCGATTGAACTAGCTGAAGAGTATGACTTTATATATGCAGTCGTGGGCTGGCATCCGGTAGATGCAATTGATTGTACAGATGAAGATTTACAGTGGATTGAAGAACTAGCCTCTCACCCTAAGGTCGTAGCAATTGGAGAAACAGGATTGGATTATCATTGGGACAAGTCTCCTAAAGAGATACAGCAACAGGTTTTTCGTAAACAAATTCAATTGGCGCAACGTGTCAATCTACCTCTAGTCATACACAACAGAGATGCAACTGAAGATGTTGTGAAGATCCTGCAAGAAGAGCATGCTGAGAAAACGGGAGGCGTCATGCATTGCTTTGGTGGCAGCGTTGAGACTGCTAAAACATGTATTGACATGAATTTTATGATCTCACTTGGAGGTCCTGTTACATTTAAAAATGCAAAAAAACCAAAAGAAGTGGCGATGGAAATTCCATTAGAGTGGTTAATGATTGAAACAGACGCTCCGTACTTAGCACCTCACCCACATCGCGGCAAGCGCAATGAGCCAGGACTTGTTCCACTTGTTGCTGAAGAAATTGCACGGTTAAAAGGTGTTTCAATAGAAGAAGTAGCACAAGCAACAACAGAAAATGCAAAACGATTTTATAAACTACCTGTATAAAATCCGGGAATCTATCCAATACTTGGTATGTGGAGGTTCCAATCAACCAGAATAGTTTGACTAATCCCTATTGGTTGACAGTCTAATTTTAAGTCTATATAATCATCCGAGTGATAAGGAGGCGTTTTTCATGACAAATAAATCCATGAGAAACCTGTTCTTTAAAACATTGAGGAATAAACAAACTGGAATTGCAATTGTAGCAGTTCTTATGTTTGTATCTGTATTATCAGCCGTCCTATATGTTGGGACTAAACATACCGTAGCACTTTCAATGAACGGTAAACAACAAGAGATTCAAACTCATGCAGATACAGTTGGAGAGTTATTAGCAGAGCAAAATATACTAATTTCCAACGCTGATTTAGTGTCACCCTCAGTGAACACTTTAATTGAAGATGGTCTTTCAGTTAAGTGGGAACAGGCAAGTGAAATAACAATTACAGTTGATGGTCAAAAACAAACACATACTACAACTGCTAATCAAGTAAGAGATATTTTAACAGAAGCAGACATTAATGTTTCTGAGCACGATAAGTTAACACCTAAGCTTGATGCGAAGGTCGGATCTGATGGAATCATTGCTATCGAAAAAGCGTTTGAAGTAACGTTACAAGATGGAGTCAATGAGAAAAAAGTATGGTCCACTTCGACTACGGTCGCTGACTTTTTAAAACAACAAGAGATTCAGATGAATGAATTCGATCGTGTCAAACAAAGAATGGAAGAACTTGTGATTCCAAACGATGTTATACAAGTTGTTCGCGTAGAAAAGGTCACCGATGTAGTGGAAGAAGCAACGAATTTTGCTGTTGAAACAAGAAAAGATAAAGATTTGCTTAAAGGGAAAGAAAAAGTAGTACAAGAAGGTAAAAAAGGATCAGTTGAACGTACTTTTGAAATTATTAAAGAAAACGGAAAAGTAGTTTCTCGTAATTTAAAAAGTGAAAAAGTAGTTAGTGAACCTTCTAAGAAAGTTGTAGCTGTTGGAACGAAAGTTGTTACAGCGAGTGTTTCACGTGGATCTTCTAGCGCTGCGCCAAGTGGCGGTAAAGAATTTTACGTAACGGCAACTGCCTATACTGCTTATTGTAATGGTTGTTCTGGCATAACTGCGACAGGCATCGATTTACGCTCTAATCCAAGTTTAAAAGTTATCGCGGTTGATCCACGAGTAATTCCTTTAGGCTCTAAAGTTTGGGTTGAAGGATATGGCTATGCAGTTGCAGGAGATACTGGTGGAGCAATAAAAGGCATGAAAATTGACTTATTCGTCCCATCTACTGAACAAGCTTTTGGGTTTGGTCGTCAGAAAGTTCGAATGAAAATATTAGATTAAGGTCAGGCTTTCCCTGCGTTTTGGGGAAAGCTTTTTTCGCTTTTATAGTTCCGTCCCTATACAGGTTCCTATTACCGAAGTAAAATGAGGTATAACGCTGTTCGGAAATGAGGGTTTATCTTGAATATCGAAGAATTCATAGTAGTTGAAGGAAAAGATGATACGACTGCCATCAAACGTGCAGTTCATGCAGATACAATTGAAACGAATGGATCGGCTATTTCTGCAGATACGCTAAAACGTATTAAACTTGCACAAGAAAAAAGAGGCGTAATCGTATTTACCGATCCCGACTACCCAGGTCGTCGAATTCGAGCGATTATTGAAGAACAAGTTCCCGGAGTAAAGCACGCGTTCTTACCCAAAGAAAAAGCAATTGCTAAAAATGGTAAAAGTTTAGGAATTGAGCATGCTACAAATGAAGATATTCGTGCCTCCCTACAAAATGTATATACCCCAAAAAGAGAAGATGTAAAATGGGACGATATTCCTCTATCTGAATTAATGAGAGCGCGTCTTATTGGACTCCCAGAATCTAAAAAGCGTAGAGACAAACTAGGAGCTCTACTACAAATTGGCTATACAAATGGCAAGCAACTTCAAAAACGTTTAACGATGTTTCAAATAGATCGCCAACAATTTCAATTAGCTATTGAGCAACTTGATCAGGAGGAACACCATGCATAAAGATATTGCTACACCCATCCGCACACAAGAGATATTAAAAAAATACGGATTTTCATTTAAAAAGAGCTTAGGACAAAATTTTTTAATCGATCCGAATGTTTTGCGAAATATTGTAAGCCATGCAAACTTAACAAAAGAATCCGCTGCCATTGAAATTGGTCCCGGTATAGGCGCTTTAACAGAACATTTAGCGAGAACTGCTGGTCATGTTGTGGCATTTGAAATCGACCAACGCTTATTACCTGTATTAGAAGACACTTTATCACCTTACGACAATGTCTCTGTTATTCATTCAGATATTCTTAAGGCAAATGTTTTAGACGTAATGAAAGAAAAACTTTCTAGTTATCAAGATGTCATGGTGGTGGCAAATTTACCATACTATGTAACGACGCCTATTTTGATCAAATTGTTAATGGAGAAACTCCCGATTCGGGGGATGGTTGTTATGATGCAAAAAGAAGTAGCAGATCGCATAACTGCTGTTCCAAGTACAAAAGCCTACGGTTCTTTATCGATTGCCATTCAATACTATATGAAGGCCGAAATTGCCATGACGGTTCCTAAAACGGTTTTTATTCCGCAACCGAATGTGGATTCAGCCGTTATTCGTTTAACGCGTCACGAAAAAGCGATTGTTTCTGTTAAAGATGAAGATTTCTTATTCACAGTATCCAGGGCCTCTTTTGCACAGCGTCGAAAAACGATTCTCAATAATTTGCAATCACAATTACCAAATGGCAAGACTAAAAAAGAATTAATTTTACAAGCACTTGAAACTGCGGGTATCGATCCTACTCGAAGAGGAGAGACATTGTCCATTAAAGAATTTGCAGGATTAGCAGATGAATTGTTGCCAAATTTTAAGGATTAAATCATTGTGTTACAATAATGAAACATTTTCTTTTAAAAATAATATTATTTCTGGTCAAAAGTTATTGACAAGAGGAATTGTACATTGTTAAAATGATTAATTTGGTTGACAATTTATTCTGTTTCTGGTATGATTAGATTTACAGTGAGGTGTAAGCGAAATGCCAAAAACTTTAGCGGACATTAAAAAGTCTTTAGATTGTCATTTAGGTAAACGTTTGCAATTAAAAGCAAACGGCGGTCGCAAGAAAACGATTGAGCGAGCAGGTATTTTACGTGAAACGTATCATGCAGTGTTTGTTATAGATCTAGATCAAGATGAAAATGCTTTTGAGCGTGTGTCTTACAGCTACACAGATATTTTAACTGAAGCAGTAGAAATTACAATTGTTGACGAAATGGAATCATTAGTTGTCGGCAAATAAGTTATAGCACTTATGAATATTCTTCAAACACTCGTGGATGAAATGTCCATGAGTGTTTTTTTGTTTTTAGGTCATACTAGGTTTGTCAGTTCTGAAGGAGGAAAACCGATTGCCACGTAAAAATGGTGTGATGTCGGATCGACTGAAAGTGGAAATAGCGAAGGAACTCGGATTTTATGATGTCGTTGAGCGAGAAGGTTGGGGCGGAATTAAATCACGTGATGCCGGGAATATGGTAAAACGTGCGGTTGAGATGGCTGAAACTGGATTGATGAACGGAAAAAATCAGAGCAAATAAGTAGCGAAATCCAATGTGAACTGACAGGGCGGAGAAATCCGCCTTTTTCTTTTTAAATGAAACAAGTTTGAACCGAAAATTCTTATATACCTGCTAGTTGTTACGCCTGCTTTGAATCTTCCCTACTAACGGACTAAATAATACAATTGTTTAATTGAAAAAAATTTATTAAATACGTTTGATATACGGGAATGTGATGTTTTTGTATAACATTCTAAATGCAGGACAAGCTGTGGTAAAATGGGGATACTTATTACTCTGAGAAGGAGACATTCCTATGCTATACATAAAAGCACCTGCGAAAATCAACTTAACTTTGGATGTCCTCCATAAAAGACCCGACGGATTTCATGAAGTAGAAATGATTATGACAACTGTTGATTTGGCCGATCGCATCGGCTTAGAATCACGTGAAGACGGAATCATTAAAATTATTTCAGCTGATCGGTACGTACCAGATGACCAAAGAAATTTAGCTTATCAAGCTGCTAAGTTATTAAAAGATACCTATAATGTTCAAGCTGGCGTCTCTATTGTGTTAGAAAAAAGAATACCTGTGGCCGCTGGATTAGCGGGGGGAAGCAGTGATGCGGCAGCTACGCTGAAAGGTTTAAATCGTCTTTGGAATCTTCAACTAACGGCAGATCAATTAGCTGAACATGGTGCGAAAATTGGTTCTGATGTTTCTTTTTGTGTGTACGGAGGTACTGCTTTAGCCACGGGAAGAGGCGAGAAAATTCAAGAGCTTCCTTCTCCACCAAATTGTTGGATCATTTTAGCTAAACCTTCAATTGGTGTATCCACAGCTGATGTTTATGGAGGCCTAAAAGTAAACGAAATTATTCATCCGAATACAACGGAAATGATACGAGCAATTAAAGAAAAGGATTATGAATTAATGTGTGCGACCATGGGGAATGCTTTGGAAAGTGTTACATTGAAGTTATACCCTGAAGTATCAACTATTAAAGAACAAATGATGAAGTTTGGAGCAGATGCTGTTTTAATGAGTGGAAGTGGTCCTACTGTATTTGGGCTCGTTCAACACGAATCGCGTGTTAATCGAATTTACAATGGGTTACGAGGATTTTGCGATGAAGTATACACAGTTAGGCTGATAGGTGAACGAGATACACTTGATTAAAGCCGTATAATTGTGTTAACTTACGTATAAATCATTCGTGTTTAGGAGAGGGTTCCGTGAAGTGGAAACGTAGCGAGCGTCTTGTTGATATGACGCATTATTTATTAGATCACCCACAACAATTAATTCCATTAACCTTATTTGCAGATATGTACCAATCGGCTAAATCTTCTATTAGTGAAGACCTTACAATTGTAAAAGAAACATTTGAAGAAAAAGGCATAGGTTTATTAATGACAGTTCCTGGAGCAGCAGGAGGCGTGAAATATATTCCGAAAATGCGGGATGATGCTATCCATAATGTCATTAAAGATTTTATGCAAGAGTTAGGACATTCTGATCGTCTATTACCTGGTGGCTATCTTTATATGACCGATCTGTTAGGGAATCCACAATTAATGAATCGAGTAGGCAAGGTATTTGCTTCGGCGTTTGCAAATACACCAATCGATGTCATTATGACAGTGGCGACTAAAGGGATACCTATAGCGCATGCAATTGCAAAGCATTTAAATGTCCCAGTGGTCGTGGTTCGTCGCGATAGTAAAGTAACTGAAGGTTCGACAGTGAGTATTAATTACGTTTCTGGGTCTTCTCGTCGTATTCAGACGATGGTTTTATCAAAACGAAGCATGAAAAGTGGCCAAAGGGTTTTAATTACCGACGACTTTATGAAGGTTGGAGGAACCATGAATGGCATGAAAAACTTGCTGGAAGAATTCAATTGTCATTTAGCTGGGGTTGCCGTTTTAGTGGAAGCTATACATGCAGATGAAAACTTAATGGATAACTATTTATCACTTGTAAAGCTTCATGAAGTTAACGAAAAAGATCGTACAATTGCTTTAACTGAAGGTAATTACTTTTCGAAAGGTGGAAATGAATAATGAAACCAGTATCAACCACAAACGCACCAGCTGCTATTGGCCCATATGTACAAGGAATGATCGTTAATGGCCTATTTTATAGTTCGGGACAAATCCCATTAAACCCTGAAGGTGTAATGGTAGAAGGGTCAATCGAAGAGCAAACGCATCAAGTATTCGCAAACTTAAAAGCAGTGCTTGAAGAAGCCGGATCGGCATTATCACAAGTTGTGAAAACGACGGTCTTCATCAAAGATATGAACGATTTTGTTGTTTTAAATGAAATTTATGCCAAACATTTTGGTGACCATAAACCAGCTCGTTCAACAGTTGAAGTTGCTCGATTACCAAAAGACGCTAAAGTCGAAATCGAAGTCATCGCTGTCGTTTCATAAGTCAGAAAACCATAGGGGAAATCCCCTATGGTTTTCTTTTTGTGTATTTTAGATAATGGTTACGAGATTATATAACTTAAAAATTTTACTTTATGAATTTATTAAATGTGAATAAAAAAATGTGGTCGGCTATTTCTTTCGCTTTTAGCGGACGAAACGCAAGACTCCTCGACGCACCTGTCTCTGTTAGGTGCGTTTGCGGGGTCTAGCGTGTTTCGTTTTTCCGCAGGAGTCTGCAGAAATAGTCGACCACTTTTCTGTTAATAAAGTTTACTGAATTATAGTTACATAAGCTATCAAAATGATTGATTTTAGAGTACAAACACGAGTGTTTAGGTAAGTATTTATTTGAAATAACTCCTATTACCACTTTCTTATAGTGACAGTTTAGAAATCAAAGGTCTCAATGCTAAAGTAAAAATGAACAATATTAATTTTTTTGCAATTTTAATTGATTGGAATGGAGACGGCGACTCCGGCGGAATTAGCACGAACTGAAGACCCTGGACTGAGCATCGCGAGGGAAGCGGCTGAGGTAGTGCCCGCGGAAAGCGTCCGTCGCAATGGAGGTCAATACTTTTTTTGTCATATTAACTTCTCTCTAATAAAAAAAGTAGCGTATTTATGGAAAAACCCTTTGTTTTTAATGAAAATGCAACCTTATTCACAATTTTGAAAAAATT
>JBFIXW010000046.1:0-14523 GCA_041605715.1 Paenisporosarcina sp. | reverse complement strand
GGAAACTATCTCTGTAGAAAATTTACTTTTCGTGTATAATAATGGATAATATGATTTTTTTTTAAAGGAGCCGTTATCGTGACTGAATCACTTTTAAAGCAAGTAGAAATCACACGAGAAGCTATGATACAATCGGCTATTAAAAATGGGTTTGGTAATTCGAAAACCATTCAACTTAGTAAAAAACTAGATCAGTTATTAAATATCTACCAACTACCTAAAACGTTAAAACATTCTAAAGGAAAATCAGTAATTCTTAAAAACTAAACTCTTAGCAGTTTAGTTTTTTATTTGAATTTCGGAATTATCTTTTAATTGAAAAAATGTATAAGTGAAGCTCAAGATTTCTCGTGATTTTTTAACACTTTTATTGATTTGATAAAAATATTGTTAAGAAAAAGCTACTTATTTAAGGGGATGTATATGAACAAGCTTAGACAGATAAAAGACACATTAAACTACGTGATTTATTGATGCTCCTTTTTGTTCCTTTTGGAACCTTGTTAAATTGGTTCAAAGATAAATTCCATTCGATTGCTCCACCTGAAGAAGAGCAAAAAGAAGCTGTTAAGCAACTTAGTGAAGCATTAGATGAACTAAAGCCTCTTCAAGATCAGAGTACACAATTAAGCGATTTTCCATGGATGATAGTTTTTATAGTTGTTGCAACAATTCTTGTTATTTATAAGCTATGGAAATTATCTAAAAAGAGATTGGACATTATCATTCCGAAAAAGAACATGGAAATTTCCATAAGCCGAGAACCCATTTTGACATCGACTGTATCTACATGTAAAGAAATTCGGTGGGCATATTCGGAGGAGACCAATATCGTCCGTGAAGCTTACCGGTCCTTTGAAAAGCAAGCACGGAAATTTGGTTTAGCCAGACTTCAAGATGAAACTGTTCGTGAATGGTTTAGTAGACAAAACTGGCAAGTGGATAAACGATTTTTTTCTATTTATGACACGGTTCGCTATGGTCAAACTCAAATGAGTGGTGCAGATGGTGAATGGTTTATTACCCAATTAGAATTGTTTTCTGAAAAATATTTCTCAAATGAGGTTTAAAGTTATGAAAAAAAGGGGAAATTAATCTTGAACACAGCAACATTCTCATTTCCCCCTTTTTATAGGACATCTTCCATAATGGAAAGTGTCCTACTTTTTTTTGTCTAAATTCCTCTTTAAGAAATTATTTGTTCAATTTTCTATAGAAGTTAAAATTACTTTGAATATTGTTTTAAGTGCGTACACATAAATAACGAGGGTTATCAGTTAACCGACATGCTAATAAAACATTCTTACGAAATTAAATATGCACATATTCCGAATCTTTCGATGTTTAAGTGAATGAACTTTGATAAACTAATATCACAGAGATTAATGCAGTACTGGGAGGTTTTAACATGGAAAAGAAATGGAAAGTTGGATTTGTAGGCACAGGTGTGATGGGTAAGAGCATTGTAAAGCATTTATTAATGGCAGGACATGAAGTGTCTATTTATACACGTACGAAAGCCAAAGCACTAGAATTAATTGAAATGGGTGCTGTTTGGAAGGACACGCCTGGAGAAGTAGCAACATGCTCCAGTGTTGTATTCACTATGGTAGGGTATCCCCAAGATGTAAAAGAAGTTTATTATGGGGAGCAAGGGATTTATCAACATGGAGATCAGAATTTAATCGTGGTTGATTTAACGACTTCAACTCCGACACTTGCGATTGAACTATATGAAAAAGCGAAGGAGTATCAAATGAATTCGTTGGATGCGCCGGTTTCAGGCGGGGATATTGGTGCTCAAACAGGTAAACTCTCCATCATGGTTGGTGGAGACGAGGACGTTTTCAACTCTATTTTGCCGTTGTTTGAGTTATTTGGTGAGCATATTGTTTACCAAGGAGAAGCGGGTGCTGGACAACATACGAAAATGTGTAATCAAATCGCCATTGCATCTTCCATGATTGCTGCATGTGAAGCTTTAAGTTATGCAAAAGGAGCGAATTTAAATCCTGAAAATGTTTTGAAATCAATTACGAAAGGGGCTGCTGGATCATGGTCATTAACGAATCTAGCACCGCGTATGTTGAAAGAGGATTTTGAGGCAGGGTTTTATATGAAACATTTCATTAAAGATATGGGTATCGCTCTTGATGAGGCTAAGCGAATGAATTTATCACTACCTGGATTGGAACTTGCTTATGAAACGTATCAAGAATTAGCGAATCAAGGTCTAGAAAATGAAGGAACACAAGCATTATATAAAGCTTATGTAAATTAAACACATCACTATGGGGGAAATGAGATGAACGGTCAAAATGAGGCATCACGAAGTCCTTTAGCACTGTATTTAACAATTCCAATTCTATCATGGGCTTTTTACGATTTTGCTAATACGATATTTTCTTCGAATATCAACACCGTGTTTTTCCCGTTTTATACGGATGAAGTTATCGGAACGAATGAGGCTCGTCAGCAAGTAGCGAGCACATTCGTATCGTATGCAAATGCTGTAGCTAGTTTTTTATTGGTTATTTTTTCACCATTGTTTGGTGTGTGGATCGATCGCACTGGTTACAAAAAGCGATTTATTGTTTGGTTTGCATCGATTTCGATTGCTGCTACTTTCATGATGGGTATTTTTGGAGGCATTCAAAGTGAGTCGTTAATATGGGGGGTACCACTCTCATACGCTCTCGTCGTCATAAGTTTTGTCATTGCCAAATTCTTCTTCAACTCTAGTCTTGTCTTTTATGATTCGATGATGAGTGATCTAGGAACGAAGCAAGAAATGCCATTAATTTCAGGTTTTGGGGTAGCCGTTGGATATTTAGGGACAATTGTCGGATTACTCGTGTACTTAATTGTATCCGAGGGGGATTATTATAAAGCTTTTATACCTACTGCCATTTTGTACTTACTATTTTCGCTGCCCTTATTTTTTATAAATAAGGACGTACCGATTCCAAAAGAACTTCGCGAGAAAGGAAGTTTCTTTAAAGGATATCAAGAGATCATTCAAACATTTAAAGAAATGAAATCATATAAATCGGTGTTTACTTTTATGATTGCTTATTTTTTTATTAATGATGCTATTGCTACCACGATTGCAATGATGGCGATCTATGCAACTGTAATTGTAGGATTTTCATCAGGACAATTTATTATTTTATATTTAGTTTCAACTGTTTCAGCCGTAATTGGTTCCTTTATTTTTGGGTATATCATTAAGCGAATTGGAGCAAAGCACGGAGTTACCATTGTGGCGATTTTAATGATCGTTTCACTTATTATTTCTGTCTTTGCAGTTGACCAATGGATGTTCTGGATTTCAGGTAGTATGTTCGGGATTTCCTTAGGATCGATGTGGGTAACTTCAAGAACTCTCATTATTGAATTGACACCTGATCATAAACGTGGACAATTCTTTGGACTATTTGCCTTTTCTGGTAAAGTATCATCCATTATTGGTCCAGCAGTATATGGTACGATTACGTATCAGCTTCAAGATTATGGTCCGCTTGCAAGTCGCATTGCTTTATCCACTTTAATCGTGATGACTGTTATTGGTTTAATCATCCATCTAAAAGTTAAACATGAGTCACCAAAAGTGAATATAGGTTAAAATAGATCGCTATGATACAATCGTAGTACATGTAGTCAAACAGTAAGGGGTGCTTTTTATGGGTAGTCAAAAAGGGATTTTATTGGAAAGTGGAACAAATGAACTAGAAATTGTTGAATTTGAAGTTGGGTCGAATAAATTTGGTATTAATGTAATTAAAGTGAAAGAAATTTTACAACCATTACCTGTCACAATCATTCCGCTTTCACATCCTCATATCGAAGGGATTATTCAATTAAGAGGAGAAGTTTTGCCAGTGGTTAATATGGCCAAAGTGTTGGGAACGGAGTTAAAAGGTAGTGCTCATGAACAAAAATTCATTGTTGCAGAATTTAATAAGCAACGAGTTGTATTCCACGTGGACCATGTTTCTTTAATTCATCGAATTTCTTGGGACCAAATTGAAAAACCTTCAGAAATGTATCAAGGAGGCAATTCTCAAATTATTGGCGTGGTGAAAAAAGGGGAAGATATGATTCTCTTATTAGACTTTGAGCGAATCATGGTGGACATCAATCCTGAATCAGGAATTCAAATGGATGCAGTCAAAAAATTAGGTAAGCGAGAACGCTCAGACAAAAAAATTGTCATAGCTGAGGATTCTCCGTTATTACGTAAATTATTGCATGAAACCATGAGTGAAGCTGGATATATGAATCTTGAATTTTTTGAGAATGGATACGATGCATTGCAATACTTGGAAAATATTGCAAAGTCAACTAAAAATATCGAAGAACATGTTCAACTTGTCATAACTGATATTGAGATGCCACAAATGGACGGGCATCATTTGACGAAACAAATCAAGTCAAATTCAGTATTAGCCAAACTTCCAGTTATTATTTTCTCTAGTTTGATCACAGATGATTTAAGACATAAAGGTGATCAAGTGGGTGCACAAGTTCAAATAAGTAAACCTGAAATAGCTGAGTTAGTATTAAAAGCTGATCAGTATATTTTATAGTATTCATTAGAAAAGCCGGAACCTTTGATGGGTTCCGGCTTTTTATAAAATTATTAGTCTAAATAAGAACTACCAAACGTAAATGATCTTTTGGATGAGACATTCCGCTTGTTCGCAGAAGGGGAGTGAGAAGTGGGTTTCTTAGAAATGACTGTATGATGAAGTCCTGTATAGGAGCTCAATAATTGTTTCGCGGAATTCAAACTCATTCGTCTTTGTGGATTTCTGTAAGTGTCATCTAAATCTCCTAAATGTGGAAGGCTTTTAAAATCCTCTTTTTTAGGTAATAGATGAAAATAATAATCTGCACATTGAACCAACACTGAAGATTGTTGTTGACTGAGTCTAGGGTTTTTAACGAAATGCAAACCTAGCTTTTTAGCTTTACCAGTAGCAATCATTTTTTCAATGGCTAGTCTTTTTAACTCATACAAGTATTTATTATCTGTAGCTGTTTTCGCATGTTTATTTACAACGAAAATGGCGGTTGCTAATTGTTCATCATTCAAATTGTTTTTCATTTTATTCCACCCATCTAGTGACTCGGCTTTTATACCTAGAAATAAGAAAAATTCAGAGCATTCAATTAACTATTATAATACCAATATTTACTCAACATGTATAGAGAAATCCAAATTAATAGGAAAATGGTGAATTTTATGAAGTCAACTAAAACTGCTATTTTGGACATAGGGTCTAATACCATTCGATTAGTTATTTTTTCATTTGATGAACGTAGGGGTCTAAGGGAATTTGAAAATATAAAAACGGTAGCGCGACTTCGTACATATTTGTCTAAAGATGGTTCAATGAATAAAGAGGGAATTCAGCTCTTAGAGGATGTATTAACTTCATTTAAACATATGCTTGAAGATTATCAAGTAGACGAAGTTCTAGCTACAGCAACAGCTGCCATTCGACAAGCAACTAACAGCGATGAAATTTTAAGAAGAATGAAAAAAAACACTGGTTTTGATATTGATTTATTATCTGAGGAAGAAGAAGCTTATTTTGGCTTTTTAGCAGTGGTTCATTCCGTTCCAATTGAAAGTGCAGTGACTATTGATATTGGCGGAGGAAGTACAGAAGTTACTTATTATATAAATAAACAACTACAAAAAACACGTAGTTTTCCGTTTGGTGTCGTTTCTTTAAAACAACAATTCATGAAAGAAAATCGTATGACCAATGTAGAAAAAGAACAATTAGCTCTATTTGCCGAAGCACAATTTCGATCTCTTTCGTGGTTACAGGGTGTTCAAGAAACCGTTATTGGAATTGGTGGAAGTGCTCGTAATATTGCTCAAATTGATCAACAACGTAAACAATACCCCCTTTCGAGTGTTCATCAATACACAATGAAAGTAAATGATATTAATTCGTTAAGTGACACACTGTCAGATCTATCAATTGACGAGCTTAAAAAAATTGATGGATTGTCGAGTGATCGGTCTGACATTATTATTCCGGCTTTAGAAGTCTTTAAAGCTCTAATGAAGGTTGTTCACTCGAAAGAGTTTATGTTTAGTCGTAAAGGTTTAAGAGAAGGAATTATGCTTAATCGAGTTTTACAAAGTCACCCGAATTCATTAAATAAACACCAAGTATTTAAACAAAGTAAATTGGCATTAGTTGAGGAGTATGAAATCGACCAAAATAATGCGCATCATTTAGAATTTATAGCCGTGCAATTGTATGAGGAGTGTATCCATAACAACATTATTGACTTCCAAGCAGAAGACTTAGAAATTCTGAAACGTGCTTCCGCCTTATTTTACTTAGGGGAATATATTGATGCTGATTCCGTAAGTCAGCACACATTTTACATTTTAGCTAATCGTTCAATCGATGGAATTGGCCATCTAGATCGCCTGAAACTTGCGTTAGTAGCTTCTTACAAAAATAAAGACACCTTTAAACATTTTGTTGAACCATTTGAGTCCTGGATATCAAAAGATGAATTAAAGCGATTACGTAATCTTGGCGCAATTTTGAAATTCTCTTACGGTTTAAATGGTTCAAAGAGGCATGTAGTGGAAAAGGTTGACATGTCTAAAACAACAACTGGCTATCATATTGATTTGTACGTTAAAGGCAATGCAATGGCTGAAAAATATCAAGCTGAAAAACAAAAAAAGCATATAGAACGCTTATGTAAGTGTGATGTGACCTTAACATTCCACACAAAGGGAGAGTAAGTAGATGACTGACAAAATCGATATTTTAAAAGAACTTGAAAAGCCCAAGTATTATAATAATCGAGAGTTGAGTTGGTTAGCTTTTAATGAGCGCGTTTTACAAGAAGCCGAAGATGAACGAAATCCGTTATTAGAAAGATTAAAATTCTTAGCCATTTTTAGTTCAAATTTAGATGAATTCTTTATGGTACGTGTGGCAGGGCTTCAAGACCAAGTGAGAGCTAATTTTCAAAAGCCAGAAAACAAAGCAGGACTTACACCGAAAGAACAATTAAAACTTGTTTCAGAAGAAACTCAAATGTTAGTTGCAAGACAAACGGTGATTTACAAAAAGTTAGTTGAACAACAACTTTTAAAAGAAAATGTTTTCGTACAATCATTTAAAGATTTGACGACGACAGAAAAGGAATTTGCGAAAGTATATTTCGAAGAACAAGTTTTCCCTGTGCTAACGCCAGTGGCAGTGGATGCGTATCGACCGTTTCCAACATTATTAAATAAAACAATGAATATTATGGTCTTATTAGAAAAAACGCAAGAGAATGAATTAGTCGAAAAAGTAGCAATTGTTCAAGTACCTTCCGTATTACCAAGGTTCGTCACTATTGCTACAATTGACGATAAAAAACTACTTATCTATTTAGAGGATTTAATCATTCATGAAATCGATCAGTTGTTTTACGGATATGAAGTAAAATCAGTGAGTACATTTAGAATGACACGGAATGCTGATTTAACGATCCATGAAGAAGGTGCACGGGATTTATTAGTTGAAATTGAAAAAGAACTTAAAAAGAGAAAATGGGGCGCGGCTAGTAGATTAGAAGTCAGAAAGAATGAGATTGACCCTTATGTACTCCAGTATTTATTGGAAGAATTAGAAGTTCATGAGGATGATGTCTATGAAATTGATTGTCCAATCGACTTAACATGCCTATTCTCATTTGTAAAAGAAATTAATACTGGTAGAGAGCATCTAGAATTTCAAAGTTATATTGCACAGCCACCCATCGACCTTGCTTCAGAAGAGAATTTATTTGAAAAAGCGATTCAGCAAGATCTGTTCTTCCACCATCCGTATGAATCGTTTGCGCCAATTATAGACTTTGTGTCTGAAGCAGCAGATGATCCATCAGTCTTAGCTATTAAACAAACACTTTACCGCGTAAGTGGAAATTCACCTGTGATTCATGCTTTAAAAAGAGCAGCTGAAAAGGGCAAACAAGTTACCGTGTTGGTTGAGTTAAAAGCAAGGTTTGATGAGGAGAATAATGTGCATTGGGCGAAGGAGTTAGAACAAGCTGGATGTCTCGTCATTTATGGCATGAATAATTTAAAGACACACTCCAAAATTACGTTAGTCGTACGCAGTAGAAATGGTGTAATTGAACGATTTGTACATCTTGGAACTGGAAATTATAATGATCTAACCGCAAAAGTTTATACGGACATGAGCATTATAACGACGAAGAAAAAATTTGGAATAGATGCAACGAACTTTTTTAATTACTTAAGCGGGTATACCGAAAAACCGAAATTCCATCACTTAGTCATGGCACCCTATACAATTCGCGATGAATTTGTCAGGTTAATAGAAGAAGAAATTCAATTACATGAAAAGTATGGGGATGGATATATTCAATTGAAAATGAACTCATTAACGGATAAAGATTTAATTATCAAAATGTATGAAGCCTCTATAGCTGGTGTGAAAATAGACTTAATTGTCCGGGGAATTTGTTGCCTTCGCCCACAAATAAAAGGGGTCAGTGAAAATATTCGAGTGATAAGCATTGTGGGGAGATTTCTTGAACATTCCCGCATTTATTATTTTCATCATCACGGCAAAAAGTTACTGTATTTATCATCAGCAGACATGATGACACGCAATATGATCAAACGTGTGGAGCTATTATTTCCCATAAATGATGACGGTATTAAAACGCGAATTTTAGATGTTTTAGATTTGCAAATGAAAGACACAATGAAAGCTCGAATGCAAAATGAACATGGGAAATATACGTATATGAAGCCTAAGAAACATGAAAAAGCATTTAACAGTCAGGAAGAATTATTGGAATTGACTTATCGTGTCACGCATGACGGTGAATAAATTGATGAATATTTACTTCAAATCCATAGAATCGTGACGATATAACTAGGAAGTTGTCGTATATCATGAAATAATGATGTTCAAACTAGTTAAAACCAACTACAATAGAACTTGTATAGAAGTATATGTGCAATTATTGGAGGAAATCATGAATTACTCAGCTGCGGATGCGTCTGAAATACGCGATTATATGCATTTGTTTGCAACAATTAATCCTTTTGACATGACGTTTATCTTACACAAAACAAATAATTCGGATTATCGCGTAACATATGCAAACGAGCAGGGAGCGACATATTTCCGTCGAGAAAGAAAGAACTCTGAGCTTGCTTCAGATTTTTTCACCGAGGATATATGGATGACTTTAAAAAGCTTTATGATTCAGTTGTCGACTCATAAAGATGGTTATAAAACCAAAATCTTTCTACCTGTTTACGAAAAACTGGAGGTCTTTGATCTTAGCTTGCTATTTGTGGAAATAAACATGCAAAAACCAATTATTCGAATGACATTAACGAATCGAACAGTGGAAGAAGCAGAGCGGACAAATTTATTAGAAACGAAAGAGAAATACGAATCGATTTTGGATCATAATTTAGACCCTTTAGTTTCTGTTAACAATAAAGGGGAAATTGAGTATACAAATCCGGCTTTATCAAATTCATTTGGATTTCATTCACACGAGGTTATTGGTAAAGAGTTAATCAGTTTTGTTTATGAAATGAGTCGGAAAAGTTTTTCGCAATTGATGGAGAGAGCCTTTTTAGGTCAATCGATTGACATAGAAGAATGCTCATTTTTACACAAGTCCGGACACTTTGTACCGGTATACATGAAAACCATCCCGATCGTTGTTCATAATGAAGTAACGGGTGTCCATTTTTTAATAAGAGATACATCTCCTCATATTGAGAATAAGGAAAAATTATTTTATTTATCCTACCATGATCATTTAACAGGATTATGGAATCGACGAGCTTTAAAAGAGCATCTAAGAGAAGACACTCGCTTTGCTGAACTAAATAATGAAGAAATCACTATCATTTACATTGATTTAGATCGTTTCAAATTAATCAATGACTCTCTAGGGTACAATTCGGGGGATGAACTGTTAAAACGTATTTCGGACCGTTTAAACATGCTTTCCGACAGAACGAGTAAATTGTATCGACATAGTGGTGATGAATTCGTTTACGTACTTAGACATTCATCGAAAGAAACATCGGAAGAATTTGCAAATATCGTACTTAAAGAATTAAACAAACCATTTTATGTCGATCATCAAGAGTATTTTGTTTCAGCGTCTATGGGAATTTCGGTCTATCCAGCTGATGGCAAAGAAATGGATGTTCTTTTAAAAAAAGCCGATCAAGCGCTGTTCTACGTCAAAGATCGAGGAAGAGCACATTATCGTTTTTATCAAGAAGACATGAATCATTCATTTCCTAATGAGGCTTTAATGGAATCGCATTTAAGACGAGCAATTGAAATGGACGAGTTATCCATTCATTATCAACCACAGGTGGATTTGACTACAGGAACGATCAATAGTTTTGAAGCGCTCCTTAGGTGGAATAATCGCAAATTTGGATTTGTAACACCAGGGCAGTTTATACCGATTGCGGAAGAGTCTGGTTTAATCATTCAAATTGGCGAGTGGGTCCTTCATCAAGTTTGTTTACAATTAAGCGAATGGCAACAAAAAGGATTCCGACCAATGCGGGTTGCCGTTAATATTTCACCAAAACAATTCAAACAAGAGACATTTTCTCATCAAATCAAACAAATTTTAGACAAATATGGTGTCCATCCTAATGCACTAGAGGTGGAAATTACCGAAAGTGCGATGACCAACATGCGTGAAACCTTATCGGTTTTAAATGATTTGAAAGAAATTGGTGTGGTCATATCAATTGACGACTTTGGAACGGGGTACTCGTCCCTAAGCTATTTGAAACGATATCCAATCGACATTATTAAAATTGACCAGTCTTTCATTCGAGACATTGAAACCGATACGAAAAATGCAGCGATTGCAAGAACAATTATTCAGTTAGCACATAACTTAGGAATGGAAGTTATTGCTGAAGGTGTTGAGAAACTTAAACAAGTAGACTTCTTAAAAGAAGCAAAATGTCAAAAAGCGCAAGGCTTCTATTTTAGTCGTCCTGTTCCCATTGACGAAATTACAGCCAAGTATATGATTTAATTTGTGCAAAACCGATGTGAGCTTACACAAGTCACATCGGTTTTTCTATTTGGCTATTTTTCTTATATTCTCTAATTGGTGGGCGGCATTCGAGGATTCGCTCGGTGTGTTTAAGATGTCAATATGCCAACTGATACCTTTATGGGGGCTATTCAAGGATTCAGATACCACTTTCTAAATTCATCTTTTTCACACAATTCCTGAGAGGATTTATTTCAACAAACTTTTCAAATAGAAAGACAGATTTATAAAGTCATGATACGATATTGAGTGAATATTCATTCAATAAAAGGGGTTGAATCTATGTTATTAAAAGACCAAACAATTATCGTAACGGGTGGATCAAGTGGAATGGGTTTTTATATGGCAAAACGGTTTGTCGAAGAAGGTGCCAACGTAGTCATTACAGGACGAAATTTAGAAAGATTAGAGACGGCTCAAAAAGCAATTTCGCATGATGATAGCTGTATTGGAATTTTTCAAATGGACGTTCGTGAACCAGAACATGTGAAGGCAATGGTTGCCTATACGGATGAAAGGTTTGGCCGAATTGATGGATTAGTTAATAATGCAGCTGGAAATTTTATTGTACATGCAGAGAAACTAACACCAAATGGCTGGAAGTCAGTTATAGATATCGTACTAAATGGAACGTTCTTCTGTTCTCACGCAGTGGGAAACTATTGGATTGAAAAGGAACAAAAAGGCTCAATTCTTAATATTATTGCAACGTATGCATGGAATGCAGGAGCAGGAATTGCTCATTCAGCAGCAGCAAAAGCAGGCGTTATGTCTCTTACTCGCACTTTAGCTGTTGAGTGGGGAACGAAATATGGTATTCGGGTAAACGGGATTGCACCTGGCCCAATCGAACGAACTGGTGGAGCAGAAAAACTTTGGGAATCCGAAGAAGCTGCAAGACGAACGCTAAACTCAGTGCCGTTAGGTAGACTTGGAAGACCAGAAGAAATTGCAGATCTAGCATCATTCATGATGTCTGAAAAAGCAGCTTATATGAATGGCGAAATTGTAACATTAGATGGTGGCCAATGGTTGAATAAATTCCCATTTTGATGAATGATTCTATTTAAAATACTCATACTAATTCATACAACCTTGAGAGGATGAAGTGAATATGGGTATGTGGACGTGGCCTTTAGTTGGTATCATTATTATCGTTGCTGGAATCAGTTTGTATGCAACATTAAAAGTGATGAGGTTTGAAAGACAAAGACAAAGTATCAATGATGCACCAATTTCAAGTGAAATAAAAGAACATCCTGCGCTTTTTAATCCAGTTATTTGGTCATATCTGTTAGCTTTGATTTTCATGTTTGTAATTATTTTTTACTATGTTGCTTCTTCGCGATAATTCGTGGAGAAGTATTTTTTTTTCATATTGATGAAGCTTTATTGAGTTGTCTTTCTCTTTTTTTGAGTGACTTTGTGATATGATAAAGAAGTAGTTTGTTGTTCTTTTAAAGAACATAAGAAGGAGTAGAAGTGTATGATTTCGGTTACAAGCAGAGATTTTTTGGATATGCAAATCGAAGAATTCATCATATCATCTGAAAAAGTTGCTCATGTTCAATTAGGAAATAGTGCAGAACATGCATTATTAGTGTTAACTAAAACCGGGTATTCATCCATTCCAGTTTTAGATACTAAATATCGTCTTAAAGGACTCGTAAGTACTCAAATGATAACTGATGCGATATTAGGACTTGATCATATTGAATATGAACGTTTACACGACATTAAAGTAGATGAAGTGATGTTACAACCTGTTCCCTCCATTCATGTTTCAGAGAAATTTAAACGTGGCTTAGATTTATTAATTAATAATCCTTTTTTATGTGTTATTGATGATGAGGAAACATTTGTAGGCATTTTAACCCGAAGAGTTGTATTAAAACAATTAAAAAAACATATCTATCAAAATAATCAGTAATATGAAAGAATAACAGAAGATCTCCTTGTGAGATCTTCTTTTTTTCAAAATGTTCATGATATTAGCAAGTTCATTGGAGTGAAAAGAATGACGTCAAATGAATCTCAAATTATAAAAATATTAGCTGAAGAACGTAATATGAGAAAGGCAGCAGAAAGGCTTTTTTTATCACAACCAGCACTGTCGCAAAGGTTGCAATCGATTGAAAAAGAATGGGGTACTCAGCTGTTTATTCGTTCCCAAAAGGGTTTAACCGCCACGTCAGCGGGAGAACTTGTGATTCAATATTCGATAGATCAATTAGCTAAGCAGGAAGAAGTATTTGAGACGATTCAGTCATTAATCTCTAAAGTGCATGGTACTCTAAAAATTGCTTGTGCATCAATTGTTGGTCAAAACTGGCTGCCAATGGTATTAAAGGATTTCGTTACACAATATCCAGAAGCAAAGATTTCGCTGATTACAGGTTGGAGTTCAGAAATTGTTAAAGCTTTATATGATGGAGATGCCCATATCGGTATCGTTCGAGGACATACAGAATGGAAGGGAACAAAAATCCATTTATTCCGAGATACTTTATATCTAGTTGACCAAGAGCTTACGTCGGTACAAGATGTTTTGTCTACAGATCGACCGTTTATACAATTTAAAAGTGATTCAAATTATTATCAAGAAATCCAAGCTTGGTGGCAGCGACATTTTTCTTCAAGTCCAAAGCGCCAAATTACGGTAGACCAAATTGAAACATGTAAACAAATGGCTTTAAATGGTATTGGCTATGCGATTTTACCGTCAATCACATTAAATGGACTTGAACCAATCAATAAAATTCCTTTAACAAATCAAGCTGAGGAATTTGAGCTAACACGAGATACCTGGTTAATTGGTTATGATTCGGCTTTTGAATTAAGACAAGTTGAGGCTTTTGTGAAAGTTGTGAAAGAACATGCATCAATTTTGCATGATTATTCAAAATAAATTCGTGTAATTTTGTTCATTTTCCTGTACAATTAGTCCATATTTTGCAAGATTGAAAGGGGTTCAACTAGAATGAAACAAATGGATGCTTATGAAATTATTTCGTATATACAACATGCGAAAAAATCAACACCTGTAAAAGTATATGTAAATGGTGAAAACCTAAAAGATTTATCTTTTGGTGAAAATACTAAAATTTTTGGAGAAGGCAATTCACTTGTTTTATTTGGTGAATGGACTGAAATTGAAAAAGCTTTAGAAGACCATAAAAATCAAATAACAGATGTGGTAGTCGAAAATGATCGTCGTAATTCAGCAATACCTTTAGTGGATTTAAAAGGAATCAATTCACGAATTGAGCCAGGTGCATTTATCCGTGACCAAGTTGAAATCGGAAATAATTGTATCATCATGATGGGTGCAGTTATTAATATCGGTGCGGTTATTGGTGACGGGACGATGATCGATATGGGTGCCATTCTTGG
>JBFIXW010000045.1:0-14798 GCA_041605715.1 Paenisporosarcina sp. | reverse complement strand
CTCTATTATAGGGTTAAGAATTTCAGAAGGATCATACAAGGGTTTTATTCCTTTTAACCAAATAGATGGTTCAATTTCTTCTAATGTATGATACCAGCTATCCACTTTGATAAAATTATCGTAATGAGTGACGATAACTGGGCTAGCGGAAATGCCTTCGTAAAATAATACATTCCCCCACTTTGCAGCCCGATTTTTCTTATCAATAATATATTCCTTTTTAGTCCCTTCCTTAATAACTACATGTAAATCAATATCTGAGTACAGATCAAAATCTCCTCGTCCAAGAGATCCTGCCAGATAAATCGCAATCACATTTACATCTGAACGTAGGTCTGCTAACGCATTTTGTAAAAGTTGTTCACGTTTAGAAGGTAATTCTCGGTCTCTCCATACATGCTTTAGTTCCATTTCCATCTGTATCTCCCTTTCCGGATCACTTTTCTACACTTTTCAATTACTGATAGATAGTTATCTATTCATTTCCCCTTTAACATAAATATCCAATTGATGAACTTAATTATAAAAGAATAAAGTAAAATTGAAAACACATCATTTTTATTTTATAGATTAATTGCGAAGAATTTCTTGATTTTTGATATAGTAGAATTATTAAGTATTGGAGGTTATATAAATGGCAAAAGAAAGCTCATTTGATATTGTTTCAGAAGTTGATTTCTCTGAAGTAAAGAATGCAGTAGCATTGGCGACAAAAGAACTCAAAACTCGGTATGATTTTAAAGGAAGTAAAAGTAGTATTTCTTTAGACAACGAGGAACTTGTCCTTGTTTCTGATGATGAATATAAATTAGATCAATTGAAAGATGTGCTAATAAGTAATTTGAATAAGCGAAATGTATCTATCAAGAATTTAGATCACGGTAAAATTGAAGGAGCTTCAGGTGGAACTGTACGCCAACGCACGAAATTAATTCAAGGTATTGATAAAGATATGGCAAGAGAAATCACCAAAATCATTAAAGAAAGTGGTGTTAAAGTAAAGAGCCAAATTCAAGATGATCAAGTCCGTGTAACTGGGAAAAACAGAGATGACTTACAAGCAATAATTGCAGCTATAAGAAAAGCAGATTTACCGATTGACACTCAGTTTACGAATTACCGATGAGTTAAAAGATTTTAGACATGCGGTTAACTTTACAACGATTCTAAATCGCATCTACAAAACACTTAGCAAAAAAATAACCCATTCGAGTAATCGACTCGATGATGGGTTATTTTTTATGGATAGCTAAACTTGTTTACTCTCTTATAACCAATGTTTAAATTAAACCAGTACTTTAAATGCTTCTCGTGAGGTCAAATGAGGAATTGGAATAAGATAATCAGTCATGTCTTCATCATCCCAATCAATATTAGGTTCTCCTGTTGAAAATTCGTTAGCATCAAGAATGACCTCCGACGTAAAACAATTAAATACTTTTTACTCTTGAGCTAATCATTCTTCGCTGTTGCTCAATAGTACTAATAACGGATATAAGAGCAAAACTCTTTAACATATAAAAATTCCCAAAAATAAATTGACTTCATTTGAAATTAACATGTCTGAAAAGGTCGAAAAGTTTTTTAATCAGATTTGTGAAATCGACAGCAACTGACTACCGAGTTTTGTTATGTTTAATGTAAAAAAAGAGAGGTAATTAAATGCTTAATAATTTTGGTTTCTCAGAGTGGGTCATTTTATTTTTATTTATGATAGTCATAATGGGTATTGTTACAATCAAAGCAGTTGAACATGATAAAGATAATAAGGACGCAAAATTGCTCTAAACTCTACAAATATAAGTAGATGGTCTTTGAGTTGATTCACTTATTTCCCTTTGGTATAATGAAGTAAGAATTTGAGTACAATAAAAAAGACCGTTTGGTGGTCGAACACCAAACGATCAATGTAACAGCAGGTTCCCTACAAGGGGGATTGGCTAGAATAGGCAGTAACCCATCTGAGCGCTAACTCAAGGATGGGTTATTTTTTATGGTTAAATGAAAGTACTAGAACCATCAAAGTTGCAAATGCTACTGCTAACATCATTGCTTCAAATACTGTCATGGCACCACCCCCTTTCGAACGGGAGTGAGCCAACCACCCTTGAGTTACTTATGCAATTACTCTACTATTATACCACACGTATGTTCTATTTTATCTAATTAACTATATTAAAAACTGAAGTTGATTAACGTATTAAACTCTCCTATTATCTCATACTAAAGTTCATTCATTTTTATTAAATAAATTATAGACATCTCTATTCCAGCAAGAAGCGACCGAAGATACAATTTCGGCCGCTGCTAGTCATCGTGAAGTTCTAACTACTACACAACTTGAACATTTCTTCTGATTGCTATCTTTAAACTTCTTAAAGGTTTTCTCAAAGTTATTGCCACAAGAACATTTAAATTCAAGTTTCTGAGAGAACCCTAAATATTCTTTAGATAGTAATACACTATCTGAATTCTTCTTCACATATTCACTGATCTCTTGAATCGTCCACTTTTTATTCATACATACACCTCCGATAGTAATTCCGAAATCAAACACAAGAGGAAGTTTCGGATGCCTTCCATTCAATTAGATTGTTGACTGCCTAACCTACCTGAGTACTATAGTATACCATCACATATATTATTTAATATTCGTTTCTATATATTTAATTGCTCAACATGGATGCATTTAACATTAAGATTAGTGTTTTAAGCTAAATAACCGATCCCCATTTGACCAATTTTAATAAGATATTCGATCAGGAAACAGGCCAATTTATCTTCTCGTCCGCTATCCCTTGGACTGCTTTAAAATAGTTTTCACTAAATCAGAGTGCTTTAAATAAATCCTATCTTTCCTTTGCAGAGGTTCTCTCAATTTAGGTGCTTTTTGTAACATCTTATTAAAGTGTTCAATAGCGAGTTGATAATTTATATCAGCCTTCTCTAAATCACCAGTTTCTAAATAAATGTCAGCCATTAGCTCGTAGGTTTTCCCAAAACTGTTATGAATATAGATATAGTTAGGAGTTTCTTTCAAAACATTGTTGCTAAGATCTAATGAATCTTGAAGCACTGCTAATGCTTTTTCATTTTGATTTTTTTTCAAATAAAGCTTACTTAATTCACGATATGCTGAAGCCAATCTATTTCTTGATCCTCCTTGGTTAGGGGAGAGATCAAAAACTATTTTAAATGTTTCTACTGCGTTCTCAAAACTTTCCATAGCCTCATCAAATAGATTTAGTTCAATTTGTAGAACCATATAATCAACTAGCGCATGCCCCTTTTTTTCATGAGCGTCTAAAAAGTATGGGGAATGTTCAAGTACTTTATCATAAATAGCAATTGCTTGGTTAAAGCTCTTAATTTTATCAGAAAGGTTGATAGTGACAGAATAATGTTCAGCCAATCTCTTATACGCAAGCCCCATATTAGTAAGAATTCTTGTATAGTTTTGGACGTCTGGATACCTCAAAGCCTTTTCGTAATACTCTATAGATTTCAAATAACATTCACCCTGCAAATCATAATAACTGCTTCCATATAGCTCACCCAGCTTTTCATATGCTAGGGCGTTCATTGCTAATACAGTAGAACTTCCCTTCAAATTTAATGCTTTTTCGCATTCATAGATTGCTCTCTTATAATTCTCCATAGATTCAGTATAATTGGAAAAGCGAATGTTCAATTTACCTAGTCTGATATATAAAAGAGCAATAGTAGCGTAAAGATCGTCATCTTCTTCCCCTATATAGTTTTCAAAGTGCTTGATTCCTTCTAATAGATAGACAAAAGCTTTATCATAATCATTAATGTGAATCATAATTTCAGCTAAATCCATATTGCATCTACCCATATGTTTAATTAATATCGGATTCGATACTATTACATTTCGATATACAGATAATGCATTCTCATATTCTTGTACAGATTGTTCATACTTCCCTTGTAGTAAGTTGATTTCTCCGTAGAATTGATAAATGAATGCATGTAAGACTTGCTCGTTTTCTTGAGATATATACGAATTCACTTCATTGTTATAAGAAGATAGAAGTTGAAATTCTCCTTCACTCTTAAGAATCTCTGACTTTTCTAAAAACCATGTTAAAAATTCATTAGGTTGTAAAGACAGTTTCCCGTGATAGAAGGCTTCTTGAAAGAACCGTTTATTCTCTTCCTTACTATGTTCTCTGTCTTTCATTTGGAGTTTTTGCTCATAATACATGAATAAAAGAGAATGAACCTGTTGATACAAAGCTTTATCACTTGAACGAACATCTTCTTGTAAGCTCGTTCTCATCATGGCATGCATAGTCCACTCTTCGCTTTTCTCTTTGTTAATAAATGAAAATCGAAATAGGTCCAAATATGCAGTTAACGGATACCCTGTTTTAAACTCGGTTACTAACCATTGAAATAATTCAATAGTCCAAAAGCGTGTAAATGAGAGCATCTTTAATGTCTCTTTTTCCGGGAGTTCAAGATACTTGAAAAAACGATCTGAAATTTGTTGTGGTGTTTTAGAAAATTCGTGTGGTTGAGGAATTCGCTTTTCTGTAATGAGGTTATAGGTATCCACCATTAAATCTAAATAGTAAGGGAGTCCGTGACTGGCTTCGATTATGACATTCCTTATGTTTTTCGCTGAAATTCCGCAGGATTGAAGAAACTTATCAGAATCAGTATAGGATAACTCTCCCATTAAGTGCTGTTCTAAATATTCTTCATTATTCCAAGCAGCATTCGTTTTTCCCCACTGAATCTTCTCACGACCACAAATTACCCATAGCACTTCTGGAAGTTGCAATACGAGTTCTTGCACCCAAGCATCTTTTTCGTGAAAAGATCCTTGTTGACGTTTATTCTCCCAAAGAGCTTCATATGTATCAATAAAAATAACAGCGGGACATTGATGAGTATTGATATACTCTTTTACATCCGCAGCCCAATACACAGACAACCTTTCTTCAATTTCATTTGGAAGCATGTCTTGAAGTTGAGCCATAACTTCCTTACCTCTTCCCGTCCACCATTGAAGAATTTCTTTATATTTTGCCATACCATTTAACAATTTTATAGTTCTCGGGATCCATAAAGCTAATGGCACGTTCTCTAGCTGATCGATAATTTCCCCGATAAAACTCCCTTCCTCTATAAATGGAAGTGTCGTATCATTCGATTTAAGACTTAATTGCGGATTTAATTTTTTCCAATAAACGGCATAGGCTAAATCAAAAGTAGTGAACTTTATGTTTTGATTTTTTTTCAGGTCTTCCCTTAAGCAAATTAATGCATCACCAGGATTCCTATGTTTTTCTTCTTTAAAATTTAACAAACCTTTCATAACGGACGAATTTTGTAATTCCAATTTATGGTATAGCTCTTTTAAAAGTCTAGACTTTCCTATTCCACCAATCCCGTAGTAGGTTAAAACCTTATAGCTGGATCCCACCTTTTGATTAAAGGCATTCATAAAAGCCTTTGTCGGTTCTTCTCGATCGGTAAACTCTCTCATCGCTGAAAGGTTTGCTACTCTAAGGGAGTCTAATGAATATTTAGGACGCAGTTCCACTTTTATTCCTCATTCCAGTATCATTATTTTGTTATAAACTATTTTTCAAAAATAATCTCATCTGTGAACTCACAAAGTGATTTCACCTTAGTTTACTGTTTTCTTTTCACATACTTTTTATTTTTTCTAATAACCAGGATCACGACCACACATACCTGAGTATCTGGATGCTTAATAAGAAAATCATCAGCAATTTGTAAAATACCTGTTAATCTATTGGAAAATAATTCATAATTTTATATTACCATTTTGAACGTAATTTTTCGCTTTTGAATTTTGCAATACTATATGATCCCCGACATCACAAAACAGCAGTTTAGTCCCTCTTTCAAAATATGATACACTAAAAGAAATGAATTTGGAGGATGAATCATGAGACTGACCGTTTATCTTGCAGGAGAAATTCACAGTACCTGGCGTGAAGAAATCAAGAAGAAAGTCCAGGCACTTAATCTGCCTGTCGATTTTATCGGTCCGATGGAAAATCATGACCGTTCAGATAATATTGGAGAAGAGATTTTAGGAAAACAACCCAGTACTGTATTTAAAGATGTTACCGCTTCAAGCTTTAATAATCTGCGGACCAGTGTATTAATGAATAAGGCTGATCTAGTTATCGCCTTTTTCGGCGAGCAATACAAACAATGGAATACCGCAATGGATGCAAGTACCGCAATTGCTAATGGCAAGCCTGTCATCATCATCCGTCCGGAAAACTTGCATCATCCGCTGAAGGAGCTTTCCGCTAAAGCCAGTGCCACAGTCAATACTTGCGACGAGGCCATCAAAGCGCTGTCCTATATTTTTGAATAGAAGTTTCAAGTGAATCTAAAAAGGAGAAAAGATGCTCTTACCTCAGCATCGTTTCTCCTTTTTTTCTTTGTTCAGATGAGCAGTTCTCACTGAGTTTAGAAGTAATTTAAACTCCTATACTAAATGTTTATAATTCATAATTTCACCTAATAATCATGAGTTTCAGTAATAAAAATTGAATCCATTACTTTAAGGAGCATAAAAATTTCATCTCCAGTTGTGAATCGAACCTTTACCTAAATCGCGCTTGTGTTGTAATTTCGTGATATTTCTCTTTAAAGAAGTCCTTTCCTTCCCCTTTTTCTGGGGTTAAAATATACACTTCTTATACAGAATATTTACCGCTTTCTTTATGCAGAATTCCATCACGGTATGTATCCTTTTCGCCTAAGGCCAACGACAAATTTTCAAGTACTCGGTATTTAAGTTCAAAAACATACAACTGTGTTTCAAACAACTTAATAACGATGTCAGAAATCATTAGTGTATATGTATAAAACATTTTAGTATTTAATTGATAGTTTCTTTGAAAATATAGGTTAGCTCTTTTTTTTTTGATAATCAAAACCACTTTTATTATCCTTAAATTGATAGAGCTCATCAAACCATGTTTTCATTTTGTATTGAGGTTGCTTTTTCATTACTTTAGTAATGCTTGTCAATTTTTCAGGTACTGTTACGTCTTTAAAAAATGTCCGATGAATCTAGTAATTGTTTTTTAATCTATAATGGTTTTTATATATCCCCTTAACTCATCATCCACACAATAAACATAACAACCCTTCATCCCTCGAGTCATCAGAGTCTTATATGTATTCCTCACTAGCTGATCCAGTGGGTCAATTTCATATTTTTCCTTGGGCTTAGCTGGTCTGGCACCTTTGTCTTTGAAGTTCTCGCGTTTGACTTCAATTAGTTGAGTTTGTGAATTATAGGTTAGATCATTACCGATGATGACTCCGACGTATTCCATTTCAAGACCTTGAACCGTATGGATGCAGCCAATTTGGTAAGAGCCCTCGGGATGGATAGCCCAGTCGATACGTGCTGGATCATTCCATGGCATGGCAAAATCATGTACTTCAATGACGATGTCTTTGGACAACTCACCGTTCACTGGTGTGGTAATCCAGTCCCATGCATATCCAGCGAGTAATCTACCTCCCTTATCATCCACAACTTTTTCAAGTAATTCGTGAGGACAGTCGACTAGTTGAAAATCAAAATCTCCATCTAGCTGTATATCTTGTTTTCGATCATATAAAAGATCGTCCAACCATTCAAGGTAATTACCTGACCCTGCACAACGGAATTGGGAGTCAAGCTCGACTACATGTACAGTTGAATTTTGCTTTTCTGCTTCTTCCTTTATTAATACAAAGCGGCCTATGTCTTTATTTGAAATGACTTGTTCGTCATCGATAAAGAACACGCTTAGTCTGCTTGAACGAATAATCTGAGTTGCTTGGTTTTCTCCTTCAATTTTCTTTTTCATATGGCCTTGGTTTTTCAAACGATGTGCTTCGTCACATACGAGAACATTAAAATAATTGTTGGGTGTTTCTACATACGATGCAGAACCTTTAAATAAGCTACGAATTTCAACAAAGCCGCTTCTGCCAATTAACTTCTTTCGAAGTATCTCTCGAAACGATTGGTTTGGTGTGATGTATTCGATAGTTGCTTCTTCACCTAACAAGAAGTTCAATAGATTCAATCCAATGACCGATTTGCCTGTCCCAGGACCACCCTTGATAAGAATCGTGTACTTTTCATCCGAAGCCAGATCTAAATTTTTATAAATTGATAACACTTTTTCATAGGCCACTTTTTGTTCATCTAGCAAAATAAATTCTTCGTTACCTTCAAATATAGAATTGACTGCTTCTACTAATCGCTTAGAAGGTTTTATTTTACCTTCCTCAATTTTCTTTGCAATTTCCGTACCTTTTCCTTCAGATACCGAATCTTTTATCATCTTCATTAAAATTTGATCATCGAATTGAAAATAAAGCGGTGATTGCTCAACATAAGATGTGTAACGTTGATTAAGTAAAGGTTCTTCTGCTCGGTTTCTACTTGGAATATAGTTATGTAAATAAGCACAAGAGCTTAAATTTATTGAAGACTCTTTATAAAGAGCCTCATTAAAATTTTCTAAATAACGTTTATAGGATAATGATTGATAGGATGGATGTACAGTTTCACGTTCTCTCTTTCCTAAGAAAGTTTTAACGATTCCATCCCCTTCAGCAATTTGCGATTGTTGCCACTGTTTTAATTCCACGATGACTGCATTTTGATTGCCTTTGATGTCTTCTCCTGTAATTAGAAAATCAATACGCTTTTCAGTAGAAGGTAATTTATACTCCAACAATACATGTGTGTCATCTTTTAACTTCGCATCTCTTAAGATCTTCGCCATCTGTGGCAGAGAGTTTGTCCAAGATTTCAGCTCACTAGGAGAAACAGACCGGTTCATTTTTTTCTGTATATTATTCAGTAATACATTTCCTATATTTCTTTCTAAAACATGATCGATAAAAATAGAAGAAGATTCATTATATATAATCATTGTTGATCCCTCGCTTAGAGTATAGTTATTAGAAAATTAGGAATTTTTTATTTTAGCACCTTTTGCGTAAAATAATGGATTTTTTTGGATTATTAACTTAAATATTGGATTATCGAGTAGATTTTGATTGAAAAGTAATAGTAAATTAAACTAAATGAAACAAAAACAGTGCAGAGATTGTATCTTCGGCACATATTATAATTTAATTAGATTTCTATTTCCTATTATTCAAGATTTAGAAGGATGCATTTCCCTTTAGTCTAGAAAATCCTAGTTTTAAAAGTAGTAGAGCTTATGTCATGTTTAAAATTGGGACCAATAGATTGTCATGTTCAGAGTTAATTAACGTAAAAATAGATGCAGTAAGAAGGACTAGACCCAAGAACAAATACATTTACATCTGACTATTCCTCCTTAAGATATGTGTTGTATGAGTTTTACTTTAAAATAAACTCTCCTGCTCACTACAAACGTTTTACCGTTTATTAATAAGTTTAATTTTCGGCTTTTCAAGGTGTATAGAATGTACAATGTCAATGATTTTTAAATTAGTTAGTGTATCGACGCACTGAGTTACTGACCTGCTAATATAATCATGTATTTGACTAGTGTCATTATTAAATAACTCCAATGGTTCCTCCTTAAATACTTCATTCTTTGAGAAATCATCACCAAGTAAATCGATTAAGGTTGGCAAGAAATCGAGGTTATAATTGCAAATGCTTATGTTAGGAATTTCATGATGTTGAAGCCTAAGAGAATAGTGGTCGATAATCCTTCTATTTAGTTTTCCAAAGTCACTATAAGCGATGTTCAACTTCTCAACCCACTGCTCAGATGAAACGTATTCCACGATATCAAAATATACATCCAACCATACGACATCGGATACTAGGTGACACAAATATCCAAGATAAAAGGGTTCATGTATGACTTCCTTATATGTCTCATAAAATCTCATGAAATTTATATGGCTCTTTCCACTGTCGTCAAAATCCTTAAAATGTGTGACACCTTTCGCTACACCCATTAGACCATGTATATCAGGTGCTATCCCTCCGAGCATAAACTCACTTTTATGTTCGATTTCTACCTTATCCGCAATTAGTGATGAAATACAGTAATGCATAATTCTAGAACCCATAAGACACCTTCTTTCTTAACTAACACTTCATATTATTATCATATTTTACCATTTATTAAGAAGGTGTGCTTTATTTCACTTTAAATACACTAATTATTAAAAGAAATTGAATAAAATTAACTTATATCAACATCTATTGTTTAATATAGTAGAATAATCCATATACGAAATTGAAAGATTATATTTTGAGATGTTTATAGAGGAGGATTTAAATGTTTGAGGAAATGAAGATTCGATATTTCTTTGTATTGACAATTTTTTTTCGGTTTCATTTTATTGGTTTTTCTCAAAATATAATCTTCCTTACGAATTAACTCCGGAATTTGAAATAACAGCAGTTCTTTTTTTGGGTTATTACTTTTATAAGTATAAAAAATCAGTAAATGACTTTATTGACGATAAAGATATTTATCGTAGTATACCCTCATTTCTTTTAATTGCTATTGTGATTAATGTCTTTTCAATTAGTATTATGTGGTTGCAGCTTTACCTAGTAAATTTTAATGTACCCTTAGTTTTTCTAATGATCCATTATTAGTTGGTTCAACTTATTTAGTAATCCAGATGATTATAACTACGGTAACGGGACCTATTACAGAAGAGTTTATGTGGGTTTTTATTAAATCGTCTCATAAAAAAAACGAATATATGGCTCGGCATTTTTATCTCTAGTGCTCTTTTTGCTGCTTTTCATCTGGATTATAAGATTCTAATAGGAACTTTCCTATTCGGAATAATTGCTTCTCTACTCTATTTAAAAACGCGAAACTTATTAGTTCCTATTTTAATCCACATGTTCCATAATTCCATTGTTTTCATACAAACATCATTATTTCCTACTTGGAACAAATCCCTCTCTATTTTTGTTTATATGGATTACCGTACAAATATATGGATTAAAAGTACTGTACTTCTTATAAGTACTGTTTTAGTAATAGGATTCATTGTATATCTAGTTAAATCAATACGTAATAAGAATCCAATAGAAGAGATAACATTGTAGATTGGTTGAATGTATGAACTTTGTTCTTCCGGCCTATTTTTATTTTCTTTTGAAACAGAAAATAACCGTCTAGACCTAAAAAGGTGATGACGGTTATTTCTGTTAATACTGTTATTTCAGATTAAGTCAAAAGTATACCTGTGCTATTCCTTTTAAATAAAGGCAGTGTAAACCAAAATGTATGATGGTCACACTTCCTGCACTGGTTTGTTCTACTCGAATAATCAAGAGGCGTTAATTACCATTATGCTTTTGAAGCCGCTACTTCTTCGTTTTGAAATTGTTCTACTTCCGTTGAACCTGATAACGCAGTAGTGGATGATGTTCCTCCTGAAATGACGAGCGAAACTTCATCAAAGTAACCCGTTCCAACCTCACGCTGATGGCGAGTTGCTGTGTAGCCATCTTGTTCGGCACCAAACTCTGCTTCTTGCAACTCAGAATAAGCAGACATGCCTCTCTCTTTATATCCTTTCGCAAGTTCGAACATCCCGTAATTCAATATATGGAAGCCAGCGAGTGTAACGAATTGGAATTTGTAGCCCATCTTCCCAAGCTCTTGTTGGAAGCATGCAATTATTTCTTCATCCAGTTTCTTTTTCCAATTGAATGAAGGAGAGCAATTATAAGCAAGCAGTTTGCCAGGGAATTTCGCATGAATGGCCTCAGCAAACTTGCGAGCTTCATCAAGATTTGGTTCAGACGTTTCACACCAAATTAAATCGGCATATGGCGCATACGCAAGACCTCGAGCAATCGCTTGTTCAATCCCGTCATTCGTATGATAGAATCCTTCCGGCGTCCGCTCTCCAGTAATAAATTGGTGATCATATGGATCAACATCACTCGTGATTAAATTAGCTGCATTTGCATCTGTTCGAGCAATTATTACCGTCGGTACACCCATAACATCGGCCGCTAAACGTGCAGCAATCAGATTGCGGATGGCAGTTTGAGTAGGAAGTAATACTTTTCCTCCAAGGTGACCACATTTCTTTTCAGAGGAAAGTTGGTCTTCTAAATGAACCCCACCTGCTCCCGCTTCGATCATCGCTTTCGTTAATTCAAATACATTTAGTGTTCCGCCAAACCCAGCTTCCATATCCGCTACAATTGGGGCGTACCAATATGTATCGCCCTTTCCTTCCGCTTGCTGAATTTGATCAGCACGTTGCAATGTCTGATTAATTCGTTTCACCATTTGTGGTACGCTATTGCTTGGATACAGGCTTTGGTCAGGATACATATGCCCTGAAAGGTTGGCATCTGCAGCTATTTGCCAACCACTCAAATAAATTGCTTTTAATCCCGCTTTTACTTGTTGCATTGCTTGATTTCCAGTCAGTGCTCCAAGTGCATTCACATAGTCTTCTGTATTCACAAGATCCCATAGTCTGTTAGCACCTAAAGTAGCCAGTGTTTGTTCAATTACGATTGAACCTCTTAATTTGATGACCTCTTCAGCTGAATAAGATCGTTCTACACCCTTCCAACGATCCTCACACCAACTTTTCGTTAATGCTTCAGCTTGCTGTTTGTGATTCCCCATTTAATCTATCTCCCTTTTAATTTAATTGCTTTAATACACACACATTAAACTATTGTTATATATCGGTTAGGTCAAAAAAATTTAGTCGATATCTGCACAGCACTGAATGCACTCTTTGAAACTAGTAAATTCTTGCCCGCATGTTAGGCATGTATTCAGTAGTCTAATGTCATTCTTCGAATCGGAAAACACTCCTTGGGAATCATCTTTTGAATTGAATTCTCTTTTTTGCTCTTGCATGTAAATCCCTCTTTTTTTTAATATTTTTTTATTAAGCCACTTTAAAAAAATGCTGTTGATATTGAAAAACAAGTGAAAGAGTCATGTGAGCCTAGCGGGAAGTTTAATACCAACAAATATGTTTTTTCATACTTGTTGGCTCATGTGGAAAGAGTGGTCAGCGCGATTTAACCATAAATAACAAACAGAACCTTTTACAAAAACCATGGTTTAATTTTTCGCATACAACCGATTCTTATACTCTTGACGCCGACGATGTAGAATAGGCTCGGTGTATCCATTAGGTTGGTTTTTACCTTGCAAAACAAGTTCGCAGGCGGCTTGGAAAGCAATGGAATGTTCAAAGTCTGACGACATCGGTTGATAAGTAGGATCCTCACTGTTTTGTTCATCTACTACTTTCGCCATTCGTTTTAAGGTCTCGAGTAGTTGACTTTCTGTGCATATACCGTGATGAAGCCAATTGGTCATATGCTGACTTGAAATACGTAATGTCGCTCGATCTTCCATTAACCCTACATTATGAACATCAGGCACTTTTGAACAACCAATACCATGCTCAACCCAACGAACCACGTATCCAAGTAAACCTTGTGCATTATTGTCGAGCTCTCGTTGGATATCATTTGCAGACCATTTCTCAGTAGATATTGGTAGTGTTAAGATGTCAGCATTTCTGTCTCGAGTCTTATTCTTCAAGATTTCTTGAACTTCTTTTACCGACAATTGATGATAATGAAGAGCATGCAATGTTGCTGCAGTTGGGGACGGTACCCAAGCCGTGTTTCCTCCAGCTTTTAAATGACCCACTTTTTGCTCCATCATATCCTTCATATGATCTGGTATTGCCCACATGCCTTTACCAATTTGCGCACGACCTGGCAGTCCACAATTTAGTCCTGTATCCACATTTGATTTTTCATAAGCTTGAAGCCATTTTGAACTTTTCATTTCATTTTTACGAATGACAGGACCCGCTAGCATGGAAGTATGGATTTCGTCACCCGTTCGATCTAAAAAGCCTGTATTAATAAAAACAATCCGGTCTTTTACTTCTCGAATGCAATTTTCGAGATTGAGAGATGTTCTCCGCTCTTCATCCATAACACCAATTTTCAATGTATAGCGTTCAAGTCCTAATATGTCTTCCACACGGTTAAACAGTTCATTGGCAAATGCCACTTCTGCCGATCCATGCATTTTTGGTTTCACAATATAGATAGACCGCTTCTGTGAATTGCGAACATTTCCATTTCCTAAGAGATCATGCTTTGCAAGCAAACTTGTCATCACTGTATCAATGATTCCTTCTGGCACTTCTTGATTATGCTGATCTAAAATCATATTCGAGGTCATTAAATGCCCCACATTTCGTACCAGTAAAAGTGAGCGACCACGTAAAGTGAATTCATCTCCACTTGTTGATTGATACTTTCTGTCCTCATTTAACTTTCTTATGACTTCAAGTTGACCTTTTTTAAATGTTGCCTTAAGCGTTCCATTCATCAACCCTAGCCAGTTCCGATAAACGATGACTTTGTCTTCTGCATCTACTGCAGTAACAGAATCTTCACAATCCATTATCGTAGATATAGCCGACTCAATTAGTAAGTCTTTTATTGCAGCTGGATCCGTCATGCCAATCGGATGTTGTCGGTCAAATTGCATTTCTACATGCAACCCATTGTTTTGAAGGAGAATCGCAGTTGGCGAAGAAGGGTCTCCAGTGAATCCGATCATTTTTGATGGAGCCCTTAAAACGGTTTGTTTCGTTCCTTGAACAACGACTAGTTGATTTTGTTCAATTCGATATTGTGTTGAAAATGCGTGCGAGCCCTGTTCTAATGGCGCAATTTGATCTAAAAATTGTCGTGCATATTCAACAACCTTGTTTCCTCT
>JBFIXW010000044.1:0-15125 GCA_041605715.1 Paenisporosarcina sp. | reverse complement strand
ATAACGCCAAATTGTCCATTCGGAATTCGATAGCGATAGCTACTCAATAAACGGGGAAAAGTACGTGAACGCCAATAAATGCGGGTCTACCGCCAGTAAATCAAGCGGAAACGCCAAAATATCCGAAGTTTGCGCCAGAATATCGTGACATAACGCCAAATTATGACCACAAAACGCCAAATTGTCCATTCGGAATTTGAGAGTGATAGCTACCCTATAAACGGGGAAAAGTACGCGAACGCCAATAAATGCGGGTCTACCGCCAGTAAATCAAGTGGTAACGCCAAATTATCCGGAGTTTGCGCCAAAATATCGCACTCAAACGCCAAATTATGACCACAAAACGCCAAATTGTCACCAACCAACTCACCATCGTGCCAATAAAAAAAGCCTCTGCCAAAGCAGAAGCTCCCTCCATAATCAAATTCCTATTTCTTCGCTCGTTGAAGTCGTAATGCATTCAGTACAACTGATACTGAACTAAACGCCATCGCCGCCCCAGCAATCCAAGGGGCTAGTAGTCCAGCAGCCGCAATCGGAATCCCTACTGAATTATATGCAAGTGCCCAAAAGAGATTTTGTTTAATGTTTCGAACGGTTAGACGGCTCATTTCAAGTGTATCTGCAACGCGCAATAAATCTCCTTGCATGAGAGTTACATCGGCTGCGTCCATTGCCACCGCCGCTCCCGTACCCATCGCGATTCCAACGTCTGCAACAACCAATGCAGGTGCATCATTAATGCCATCTCCGACCATAGCCACTTTACGACCTTCTGCTTGAAGAGATGAGATAACATCCGCTTTTTTAGCAGGTAAGACCCCTGCCACGACATGTTCAATCCCAACTTGCTGTGCAATGGCTTGTGCTGTATTTTCTTGATCTCCTGTCAGCATCACAACATGAATACCCATTTCTTTTAGAGAAGCAATCGCTTCTTTAGACGTTTCTTTGATTTGATCTGCAATTGCGATGGTCGCAACATGTTGGCCGTCAACCACCATATACATCACCGTTTTACCTAAGTTTTCAAATGTAGATGCTAAATCTAACTTAGTCGACACATCAATTGAATGATCCATTAAAAGTTTTCGTGTTCCCATAATCACTTCTTTTGCATCAACTCTCGCCACAATTCCATGTCCAGGAATTGCTTTAAACGATGTACTCTCAACAAGAGGTAAATCCATTTCTTGGCCATACAATGTAATGGCATGAGCAACTGGATGTTCGGATAGTTGTTCTGCACTTGCAGCTAAACCAATCAACATATCACGATCGAAGGATTCCAGTACTTCAAAATCTGTTACTTCAGGTTTTCCTTTAGTGATTGTTCCAGTTTTATCGAAAACGACAGTATTGATCGATTTTGTATTTTCCATTGCTTCCGCAGTTTTGAATAAAATCCCTAACTCTGCTGATCGACCAGAGCCGGCCATAATAGAAGTAGGAGTTGCAAGACCGAGTGCACATGGACATGCGATAACGAGTACAGCAATCGTACTTTCTAAGGCTGCAGCAAAGTTTCCAGGATTGACAACAAAGAACCAGCTGATGAACGTGATTACTGCAATGCCCACAACAATCGGTACAAAAATCCCTGAGATTTTGTCAGCTAATCTTTGAATCGGCGCTTTTGAACCTTGTGCTTCTTCAACTACACGGATAATCGAGGACAGGACCGTTTCTTTTCCTACTTTAGTTGCGGTCATGCGAAGTGCACCATTTGAATTGATTGTAGCCGCAAAAACTTCATCTTGTGGTCCTTTTTCAACTGGCAAGCTTTCTCCTGTTAACATCGATTCATCTACAGCTGACGAGCCAGAAATAATGACACCATCAACTGGAATAGATGCACCTGGTTTAATGACTAAGACATCATTTGGTTGTACTTGTTCTACTGGAATTTCGACAACTGAACCGTCTCGGTCTACGAGAGCAATGGCTGGTTGGAGATTCATAAGTTTTTTTATTGCGTCAGACGAATGTCCTTTGGCACGAGCTTCAAACACTTTGCCTAATAAAATCAACGTAATCAACACAGCGCTTGTTTCAAAATATAGACCTAGCATATGAGTTTCATTGTGTTGCAAGCTTTGAATGACTAAATAAACACTGTAAAAATAAGCAGCAGAAGTTCCAAGTGCCACTAACACATCCATATTGGCACTCTTATTTTTCAACGCATAATAAGCACCTTTGTAAAAAATCCACCCGATCCAGAATTGAACAGGTGTTGCGAGTGCCCATTGCACAAAGGGATTCATTAATATTTCAGGTACGTAAAGATTAGACGTGAAAGTAAAATGTCCAACCATTGTCCATAATAGAGGAAGAGATAATATAGCCGAGATCCAGAATAAACGGGTTTTCTTTTGAATGTCAGCCTTCTTGTGATCAACTGTTTCGTCAGTGTTATCTTGCTTGAACGTTGCTTCATACCCCATGTCTTGAATTTTCTTCACAATTTCGTTTGGAGAAGTTTGATTAGGATTATACGTAACTTTTCCTGTCTCCAGCGCTAAATTAATATTTGCGGTAGAGACACCATTGAATCGATTCAATCCTTTTTCGATTCGGGTTGAACAGGCAGCACAGGTCATACCTTGAATGCGTAAATCGATTTCTTCCGAGACGACGTCATAACCAAGTGATCGTACTTTTTCTTCCACTTGTTGTGGAGTCAGTAATTTATCATCATATTGAATATGTGCTTTTTCTGTCGCGTAGTTAACAGAAACGGAAGTGACGCCTTCCATTTTCTGAAGACCTTTTTCGATTCGATTTGCACAGGCTGAACAGGTCATTCCAGTAAGTGATAAATCTTTTTTAATTTCAGGCATACGATTTCCTCCTTTTACATACCATGTTGGGGTATGCAAAATATTAAAACAAAGCTTGCACCCAAGATGGTTGCAAGCTTGTCATTTCTTATTGATGTTATTATTCGTTTCCGACTGTGTAACCTTGGTCTTCAATCGTGCTTGTAATTTGCTCCATTTTTACTACATCTTTGTTAAACTCAACATCCACAGTCCCATTTTCTAAATGAACTTGAACATTATCAACACCAGAGATTGCAGAAACACTATTTTCGATAGATTTAACACAATGCCCACAAGACATACCTTCTACATTTAACGTTACGTGATCGACCATTTTTGTTTCCTCCTCTTATTTTCTCATTAATTTTTGTACGGTTGTTAGTAATTCGTCTAATACTTCTACATCTCCTGCAGCCAAACGATCTTTTACGCAGCCTTTTAAATGACCATCTAAAAGAACTTTAGCAACACTATTCAAAGCAGATTGAGTAGCGGACAATTGTGTAATGATATCATCACAATAAATGTCCTTTTCAACCATACCCTTAATTCCGCGAATTTGTCCTTCAATTCGATTTAATCGAGTCGTTAAATCTTTTTTTACGGAATCCGGATGGTGACTTTTTCTACACGTTGGATCTGATTCGATTTCGTTCATGAATGAAACTTCAGGTATTTGGGATGTCATATCAACGCACCTCCCGATCTTTTCTTAACTATAATGTACCACCTAGGGGTATGTAAAGGGAAAAGAACTATATATTTAAACAATATTAAAAAATGGCTTTTCTTGAGGGATGGAACAGAGTCTAAAAGGCAATTTAGTTCAAACTGCGAATAAAAAAACCGAAACTTAGTGATAAGTTTCGGGAGATTGTTCTTCATTATGTCGAGGTTCAGAAATTTGATGAAGAGCTAAAGATGCATCTGCAACAGTTTCAGCGGGGACAGCTATATCAGCAAGTGCAACGAAGCCGATGAGGTGATCATTTTTGATGACTGGGATACGTCGAATCTTATGTTGCGCCATAATTTCTGCTGCTTCTTCAGTAGTAGCATTCGGTCCGACAGAAATTACCTCTCTCGTCATGACATCTTTCACATAAGGATGTCCAGGCTTAGCGACAGCCCTGGTTACAATATCACGATCAGTAATCATACCAATAACTCGTTGCTGTTCCATTACTGGCATACAGCCAATGTCTAAAGCGCGCATGCTTTGTGCAATTTCATGTACCAAATCATTTGGAGAGCAAGTCACAATGTCTCGAGTCATCACATTTTCGATTTTCACATAATAACCTCCTTTAATAACGTTTAGTATGGTTTACATTAGGTTAAAATATGTAACACAAATGAAAGATTTAAAAGAGTGAAATCGTGGTATTATATAGACATGAAGAAAAAAGTCAAATAATTTAACCGATTTAAATGAAACTTTTTTGAATTTGATGCGTTAAATAAAGCAGAGGAAAGGTAGAGGTGGACTGAATGGCGAAAGAAGTAGATTTGAAAAGAATCGTTTCCAATTTGTCTAAACTAGGCGTTTCCGTGACAATGACCAAATCTCGCCTAGAAATGCTGAAAGCACTTGCACCACCGTCGCAATCACCACAGTCTCAAGGTTAAATTCAAAAGTGAATAGAAATCAGTACTGTTCAGTAATCGTTTAAAAAACGAAAACTTAACAGTATTTTTTTATGCAAAAAATCAAATCAATCTAAAACCGAAGGCCCGAAAGTGCGTCTCTTATTGGAATCAAATTCGTTTCTATTAACAAAAAGCTGACCAATCTTTCAGATATCACTGAAAGTCTGGTCAGCTTATGTCGATTTTACTCATCGTCATCTGAACCGAACATATACGTTCGGTGGTGGAATTTCATGCTAAATACTAAGCCTAACGCCAACATATTCCCCATGAGAGAACTTCCCCCGTAACTAATGAACGGAAGCGGGATACCTGTGATTGGTAACAATTGAATCGTCATCCCGATGTTTTGGAACACATGGAAAGTAACCATAGCGATAATACCTGCACAAACATAAGTAGAAAAAGGATCTTTTAACTGTAACGTTATTTTAGTTAAATGATAAATTAGTAGGAAAAATAAACTGACGACAATACTTGCGCCGATAAAGCCATATTCTTCGCCGATGACACTAAAGATGAAATCAGTATGATTTTCAGGAATATAAACTTCTCTATTTTGAAAACCTTTTCCGAAAATTTCACCAGAGCCAATGGCGTTTAAAGAATTGATTAAATGATAACCTTCAGCAGATGCATAAGATTCAGGATCTAGCCACGAATAGACTCGTCCGAACTGATAGGGCTTAAAACCGAATTTTTCTTGTAAAAATTCTTGCATAAAAACAGCCATCCATAAAAGGAATCCACCCACAATTGCGGTACCTGCAAAAATAGGTATAATCAGTTTCCAAGTAATGCCGCCAACTATAATTAAGGCAGCCGTGATAGCAATAAATACAAGGGATGTACCTAAGTCGGGTTGCTGCATAATGAAAAACAACGGGAAAATAGCAGTCGCAACAATTTTGCCAAGAAGAAGTAAGTCCGTTTTAAGTGATTTCATCGGAAATTTTTCGTGATGAGAACTGATCAAGCGTGCTGCTGTTAAAATGAAAAAGGTTTTCATGAATTCGGAAGGTTGTATACTACCAAGACCAGGCAAGTGAAACCAGCTCTTTGCTCCTCCACGTAATTCACCAATTTGTCCTTTTCCTTCAGGCATAAAGATTAAAATGATTAGTAAGAAAATCCCTACTGCGTAAAGACCCCACGACATTTTCTTGTATTGTTCGGGTTCAAAAAACATAGCAAACCCAATAATGACCGCACCAACTACATACCAGAACGCTTGTCTAGGAATGAAATTCATCCCATACTGTCCAGTAGTTTGTGCTGAAGAAATGGCAAATAAGCTTACGATTAAAAATAAAAATAAGATAAAAGCGAGCGTCCAGTCGAAACGGTCCGCAAAACTTTTCTTTGTATCCATATATGTCACCTAAATTTCTAATTGTAGTCAAGTTGTTGTTTCATTATACCGTAACTTCAACTGATTTGCTTGTGCTGTTAGTCATGACGAATCTTTCGCTCATATGTTTCATTCTTCATAAAGACTGCTTATAATAAAGGGAGAAATGGAGTGATGATCATGGTGAAAAAAGCACGTGATGCCGAAGATTATATTCACCATATTTATATGCATATGCATGAGACAGACCAATTCGTTATTTTCAGTGGTCTAACACTGGAACAGTTTGTCTTATCTGCAGGTCCCATGCAGAATTTATTGCTCCTAAAACATCAATACGAAGACGGGTCATTTAATATGCATACACAATTCGAGTTTGTTCCCGCTGATGAAATTCATTCATTTCTCAAAGAGTTTGTCGATTCCCCAAGCGATTTGAGATTTATTGATTTTGCTGAAGAACGAAAATTGAATACGTTAACGCCACAGGAACAAGCTGAACTTTTATATATGGGTCACAAAAAAGAGGCCATTCGACCACCATTTTATTATCAGCTTCAAAATCGTTTTGTTTATTTGGCAAATGAAGAAGAAAGTATGACAAAAATTTATTTTAGAGAATTAGTGGATTCTGAAGAGTTGGTTGTAAATATTATGAACAATTATGTAAAGGATAAAGAAAAAGGTTCTGCTTTTTGGAAGCGCAAAACAAAGCAAAGTTTCCCTATTATGACAGTCGAAGATGTTAAGGCGTTGCGTCCGTTGTTAAAAGAAGGTGTTCTTCTATCTTTATATAAACAAGAAAAACCTAAATCTCTTTATGAAGTTGAAGTGCGTTTATTACCGGAAAATGTCTTTCCTGATGAAGTATGGGACGAATTAACCTCCATTTTAGGGGAACGTCCAGAGGAGACTATACGTTTCCACCTACAATCTCTTGCATAAATTAGTGCAAGGGATTGTTTTTTAATTTGAATTCATGGGTATGGTTAGTTCGTGATAAACTTAACGTATCCAACAACTGGAGGTATATAGATGAAAAAGAAAATTGGCTTATTATACGGTGGTAAATCAGCAGAACATGAAGTGTCCCTATCGACTGCACGTGCAGTTACGCAAGCGCTAAATTTTAGTGAATATGAAGTATACCCCATCTACATCACTCAAGAAGGCGAATGGAGAAAAGGACTAGAACTTCAGGCTCCTGTCGAGTCTATTAAACAATTACAAATTGAAAGTTCAACCGATGAAGAGTTATCGAATAATATTACGAACTTTTTAATCAGTGATTCAGATTCAAATGATGAAGAATTAACTTTAGATGTCATCTTCCCAGTTCTTCACGGTCCAAATGGAGAAGACGGTACCGTGCAAGGATTGCTAGAAGTATTAAACCTTCCTTATATAGGAAATGGAGTTTTGGCTTCAGCTGCTGGGATGGACAAAGTAGTTATGAAGCAACTGTTTGCACAAGTTGGCTTAAAACAAGTACCTTACGTGCATTTTATTCGAAGAGAATGGCAAAATAATCGACAAAAATGGCTTGATGAAGTAGAACAAACATTAAATTGGCCAGTTTTTGTGAAACCAGCAAACTTAGGTTCAAGTGTTGGAATTAGCAAAGCGACGAACCGGGAAGAGTTTATTGAAGCCGTGAACTTTGCTTTAAAATACGATCGCAAAATTGTCGTTGAACAAGGCATTAAAGCGCGTGAAATCGAAATGGGCGTTTTGGGTAACGATGAGCCTAAATGTTCGGTGGCTGGTGAAATTAAACCATTGAAAGATTTCTATGACTACCAAGCGAAATACAAAGATGGCAATACAGCGATGATTATTCCTGCAGAGATTTCTACAGACATCGAAAAGACGATGGAAGATATGGCGATTAAAGCTTTCAAAGTGTTAGATTGTGCTGGCTTAGTTCGTGCAGATTTCTTTTTGACTGATGATCATGTGGTATTAATTAATGAAGTGAATACACTTCCTGGATTTACTCCATTTAGCATGTTCCCTCTTCTATGGCAGCATACGGGTGTAAGCTATCCGGAATTAATTAATCAATTAATCGAATTGGCAATTGAGCGTCACGCTGAAAAACAACAGCTTCAATACAAAATGGATTGAGAGTGGAATAAATGAAAAAACAATTAAGTCAAATAGCTAAGTGGTTAGATCAAGACTTAGATCAACACTTAGACGTGATCGTAACTGGGGTATCCATTAACACCAAAACACTTCAACCCGGTGACTTATTCGTTCCTTTCAAAGGGGAACGTGTGAATGGCCATCAATATGTAAAGCAAGCCTTTAGTCAAGGAGCGTCAGCAGCTCTTTGGCAAAAAGATGAGCCTAATCCTCCAACTAATTTACCTATTATTTTAGTAGAAGATTGCGAAAAAGCGTTGCAACAAATGGCTAAAGTTTATCGATCGGAACATCAAGCAACTTTCATTGGAATTACAGGATCTAATGGAAAAACTTCTACAAAGGATTTAGTAGCGGGTGTATTGTCTCCGTTTTTCCGCGTTCAAAAAACAGCGGGTAATTTTAATAATAATTTAGGCTTACCTTTAACGATTTTAGATTTAGACGAAGATACTGAATTTGCCGTATTAGAGATGGGGATGAGTGGTTTTGGAGAAATTGAATTCCTTTCCAATCTAGCTGAACCTCATTTTGTAGTCATAACGAATATTGGGGAAGCACATATTCAAGATTTGGGTTCACGGTCGGGGATTGCAAAAGCTAAGTTTGAAATAGTGAAAGGTCTACAACCCAATGGCAAGCTATTCTTTGATGGGGATGAACCTTTATTAGAGCCCTTAGTGAAAACATTTAATGGAAACGCAGTTCCATTTGGTTCCGAGAAAAAAAATGCTCTTTCTGCTTTAAATATTCAAGCAACAGAAAAAGGCAGTCAGTTTGATGTAACAGGGTTGCTGAGAGGATCGTTCTCCATTCCTGTGCTAGGTAAACATCAAGTGAAGAATGCTTTAGTCGCGATATTAATTGCTCGTGAAGCAGGTCTAAGTAGTGAGCAGATTCAACAATCGTTAGCACAAGTGTCATTAACAGATATGCGGATGCAAGTTATTCAAGCATCGAATGAAGCTTTGTTTATTAATGATGCCTATAATGCTGCACCTACTTCCATGAAAGCAGCCTTAGAATTCATAACAGTTTCTAAAATTCGTCCAGAGAAGTGGGTGGTTCTCGGAGATATGTTGGAATTAGGAGAGAATGAAAAGCAATTCCATCAAGAAGTAGCTAAGTTCCTTCCTATACAATCAATACACGGGATTTGTTTATTTGGTTCAAGAATGAAACATTTATATGAAGAGTTACAACGTGACTGGCCAGAAGATCGTTTGCTATGGTCAGAGGCTGATTACAAACCAATTATTCAAAAATTACGTGATGAAACATCGTCGAATAGCATGGTTTTAGTTAAAGGATCTCGAGGCATGGCGTTAGAAACAGTGATTGAACCTTTTAAAGAAATTTGAACACATGGTTTATAAAAGAATGAATCATACTAGTTGAGAAGAGGTGTAGGAGATGAAAACAGGAGTGTTGTGCATACATGGCTTTACTGGTGGTCCATATGAGGTTCAACCTTTTGTGGACTTCCTCAATCTTAAAACTGACTGGGTTGTCAAAACGCCCACGTTGCCTGGACATGGTCCTACACTTTCTTTGAAAAAAATGACAGCTGAGAATTGGATGATGGAGGCTGAGCAAGCACTTCGTTTGTTACAAAAAGAAGTGGATCGAGTCGTTATTGTAGGCTTCTCTATGGGAGGATTAATCGCCTTATATTTAGCACAGCGTTATAAAGTGGACCGTGTGGTGTTATTAAGTGCAGCTGCGAAATATATAAGTGGTGGACAACTATTAGAAGATGTCAAAGAAATCATGACTGACATGTTGCACCGAAAGCTAGCAACCAATACTTTTTATCATTTATATGAATATAAACTGACCCACACACCACTAAAAGCAACCATAGAATTTTTGAGGATTGTGAAAATGGTTGAGCCTTATTATGCCACCGTTAAAACGCCAGTATGTATTGTTCAAGGTCGAAAGGATGGCATCGTACCATTTGCGACAGCGGAATACTTATTCGAAAATCTAGGGAGCACAGAAAAAGAATTAATCATATCCGAAAGCGGAAAACATCATATTTGTTATAGCGATGATTGTGAAGATTGGTTCGAACGTGTGATGTTATTTCTACAAACCCATGAGAAAACTAATAATTGTGACTGTGGCTGATTAATTGCATATGGTGGCAAATCATGTTAAAGTGTTTAGAGCAATGGATACATTTTGTAAAGTCTCTTCGCTTGTTGAAGAGGACTTTTTTTTGAACATAACGGTTTGTTCAATTTTTAAGGGTAGGATGTTTTGTTAGGATTATCAAAACTGCGAGTCGCACCTAAACCCATTAAACGCTCGTTTAGTGGATGTTAAACTGGCCGCTTTCGAAAACGTGAAATTTACGTTTTCCAGACATGCTTCCCTCTGATCGAACCGCTCGGCAAAAGACCGGGCTTTCCTTTAAATATAAGTCCCCTCTGATTAAACTACAGAGAATTTTAAGTAACGGAAACGTTCCTCGTATAGGCTCGAATTTGCCGCAACTTCATCTGAAATGTAACCATTTGTCAAATGTAAAGAAAAAGGAGATTAAATTTTGACAAATTTTTCAGAATTAAATATTAGCGCATCAACATTAAAATCCGTAAAACGTATGGGTTTTGAAGAAGCAACACCAATTCAAGAAGGTACAATTAAATTCGGTATGGAAGGCCGCGATATTATCGGTCAAGCACAAACGGGAACTGGTAAAACAGCTGCGTTCGGTATTCCATTAATTGAAAAAATTGACCCAAAAAACAACAACATTCAAGGTCTAATTATTGCACCAACTCGTGAATTAGCGATTCAAGTTTCAGAAGAAATTTACCGAATCGGTCAAGACAAACGTGTGAAAATTTTATCTGTTTATGGTGGCCAAGAAATTGGACGTCAAATTCGTGCATTGAAAAACAATCCACATATCATCGTTGGTACACCGGGTCGTCTTTTAGACCATATTAACCGTCGTACGTTGAAATTGGATAACGTTCAAACGCTTATTTTAGATGAAGCGGATGAAATGTTAAACATGGGCTTCATTGAAGACATCAACACAATTATGGAAAGTGTTCCGGCTGAACGTCAAACGTTGTTATTCTCAGCAACTATGCCTAAACCAATCCAAAAAATTGCAGAGAAATTCATGAAAAATCCTGAAATTGTTAAGATTCAATCAAAAGAAATGACAGTTGAAAACATTGAGCAATTTTTCGTTAAATCGCATGAGCGTGAAAAATTCGATATCTTATCTCGCGTAATTAACGTTCACCAACCAGAATTAGCGATCATCTTTGGTCGTACAAAACGCCGCGTTGATGAATTATCACATGCATTAAGCATCCGTGGTTACATTGCAGAGGGTATTCATGGTGATTTAAGCCAAGCGAAACGTATGTCTGTATTAAAACAATTTAAAGAAAACAAAATTGACATCCTAGTTGCTACTGACGTAGCGGCACGTGGACTTGATATTACAGGCGTTACTCACGTTTATAACTATGATATTCCACAAGATCCAGAAAGCTATGTTCACCGTATCGGTCGTACTGGCCGTGCTGGTAAAAGTGGTGTGGCAGTAACTTTTGTTACTCCACGTGAAATGGGTTACCTACGTATCGTTGAAGAAACAACGAAAAAACGTATGTCACCATTACGTCCACCAAGTTCTGATGAGGCTCTAGTTGGTCAACAACGTCTAGCTGTTGAGTCACTTTCTGAAATGGTTAACAAAAACAATATTGGTGATTACCGTTCATTCGCAACGGAATTACTTGAGAAACATGAAGCAGTTGATATTATTGCAGCAGCATTAAAATCAATGACTCGTGAGCCAAGTGATACACCAGTTTCAATTTCTGAAGAACGCCCATTGCCATCTCGTAAAGAGGGCGGCGGCGGTCGCAGCGGCGGAGGCTATAAAGGCAATCGCAGTGGTGGTGGTGGACGTAGTTCATCAGGTTCTTCTAGTCGCGGATATGATCGTAGTGGATCACGTCGCAGCAGCGGTCCTCGTGATGGATCATCTTCTACATCTCAAGGTACGAGCAAAGGTGGACGTCCACGTACATCTTCACGTCGTGAAAGCTAAATTAAATTTCAAATACCACAGTCCTAACCGGCTGTGGTATTTTTTGTGGACCAAAAAGTATGGTTAGGGCATACTCTTAAATCTCCAAAGAATGTTATAATCCCGTTCCTAATGAAACATTTTTCCTGTAATATCGTATGCATAGAGAAAGAAGGTGTTTGAATGAGAAATGAACCCGTCAATCGAATTTCAGTTAAAGGGTTAAGAGTGTGGAGGATATATGGTGTCATGCACACTGTCATTATTATTCTTTTAGCGATCGGTGCGAGTGTATTAAATTGGTGGCTTGATGGGCCGATGTGGATTTACATAGTAAGTACTGTGATTCCTGTAGTATATGGGTACATATTCATTTATTTATTCCCAAAGCTGAGATGGTTGCGTTGGAGATATGAAGTAAGAGAAGAAGAAATTGAATTACAGCATGGGTTATTTGTGGTGAAACGGACATTGGTTCCGATGGTTCGAGTTCAACATGTTGATACAGAACAAGGACCAATTCTAAGGAGGCACGACCTAGCATCTATAACGATTTCAACTGCTGCAACAAGTCATACGATTCCTGCTTTAGTAACGGCCGAGGCAGATGAACTCAGATCACGAATCTCTACCTTGGCAAGGGTGGCTGAAGATGATGTCTGATGAACGTTTTAAACTCCATCCCATCTCTGCCGTCATTAATTTTGTAAAAGGGTTAAAAGACTTAATTTTCCCGTTCGTCATTGTATTTGTAGCAAATGGTTTTCAAGGCGGAGGGGAAGGGGGATGGACAAATTATATCCCGTATATCATTGGTGCTCTTGTTTTAACACTCGTTTTAACAAGCGGAATTATCAAATGGAAGCGTTTTGTATATTGGTTCGAGGATGACGAACTTCGTATTGAATATGGTCTATTTGTGAAAAAGAAAAGATATATTCCGTTTGAGCGTATTCAAAGTGTCAATTATACGGAAGGTATCTTTCATCGCCCGTTTAAATTAGTTAAATTAAAAATAGAAACTGCGGGTTCTGGTGTTTCTGATGAAGCTGAAGCTGAACTGACGGCTATTACAAAAAGTGCAGCAAGTCGGATTGAAAAAGAGTTAGCCGATGCCAAAAGAAGAAAATCCTCCTCTAAGTTAAGCGAAGAGCAATTAGTAGAAAAAGAAGTATCTTTGGAAAAATCTACAGTAAAAACGAAGAGAATCTACCAAATGACTACTAAAGAATTGCTCGTATTAGCTACAACTTCTGGAGGTATAGGTGTCGTATTATCAGGCTTAGCGGTATTTGTGTCTCAATTCTCGGATCTAATTCCGTATGAACGTATTTATAATGAAGTAGTTGTGTTTTTGAAATTTGGCGTCTTAATGGTCGCGCTTAGTGTTTTTGTCTTTCTGTTAATTACATGGATATTATCAGTAGTTTTAACAACATTAAATTATCATCAATTTACGATATGGCAAGAAGATGACCAAATCGTTTTAACTCGAGGATTATTAGAGAAGAAAAAAATCACGATTCCACTTGGACGCGTTCAAGGAATACAAATTGTAGAAAATCCTCTTCGAGAGTTATTTGGTTACTGCACAGTCACTGTGGAAAGTGCAGGTGGTTCTCTTTCTGAAAAGGACCAAAAGATTCGTTTATTTCCGTTAATAAAAAAGAGTGAAGTGAAAAAGTATATCGAAGATCTTTTCCCAAATGTGGAGGTAAATCATTCTTGGATTGCTTCACCTACAAAAGCAAAGCCGTTCTACTATCGAATTGATTTCATATGGATGATTCCTGTAATTGGTTTTGTTGGCTATTTTTATTATCCTTACGGGTTAATTTCATTGCTTCTCATTCCAATCATGATGCTTGTTGGAATTTGGCAACATCGCTCAGCTGCTTTTTCGATCCTGGGAAATCAACTGTCCTTGCGTTATCGAGGGATTAGTTTGTATACGTTCATCTTAGAGAAGAAACGGATGCAGAAATTTGAAATTAAACAAAGTCCATTTCAAAAAAGACGTGCTTTGGCTTCTGTAGAAACAACCATCAAATCAGGATTATTAGGCGCTACAGCTAAAGTAGAGCATATAAACTTAGAAGATGCTGAACAAATTATGATGTGGTATGAACCGAAAAATAAATAAGCAAAAAGGTGTCCGTAAAGTATTGGAATTTTACTTTTTGGACACCTTTTTTTTGCGGTTTTTGTGATATCTCATTAAGGGTAAAGAACCATGTTTCAGTCGCGAATTAACCCCGCCTGTTTTAGAATAGACAAATCATAAGGCCTTATTTCTTTCTCATTTTCCAACTGATGATTCGTTTAGGATGGAAGTAGCTTAAACCAATTAAAAATCCGACAACTAATCCAGTTAAATGGGCGGTAATATTTATGTTTGGTTGTAAAAATGTCATAATAACACTGATAACGATAATTGGAACGATAATACCTTTTAGTTGGGGCATTGTATTTCTGGCGTAATATACCAATGCTGCGAAAGCACCGAAAATACCGTAAATCGCTCCACTTGCACCTACATGATTATAAGCTAGGTCTTGTAATAAAAACGTGACCATTGTACCAAACAATCCTGCCATAAAATAAATTGTAAGGAAGCGCACTTTGCCTGCTAATTTTTCAAGCTCAGGTCCGAATAAATACAATGAAAACATATTAAATAACAAATGGAATAGGCCGCCATGTAAAAACATGGGTGTAACGAATCTCCACCATTCACCCTCAGAAATTAAAGCATTCGAACCAAGGCCAAAGTAAAATAAAAAGTCACCAATGGTAGGCAAAATCGTTAATATGTAGATCATGATATTCAGAGCAATTAGTGTGGAAACCACAGGATAAAATTGCATGTATTGTTTTAAATTTTCTCTTCTAGTAAACATGTATCCACCTCTTATTTGTATGAATAGTATTATACCGTTTAATTCAGTTATTTTGAAAGGAGAAGTCTGTAATGATTACTGGAATAGGATTAGATGTGACAGAAATAGAAAAAATACGGACCATTCATGCACGAACCTTAAAATTTGTGGAACGAATTTTAACTCAAAAAGAATTAAAAAGATTT
>JBFIXW010000043.1:0-15350 GCA_041605715.1 Paenisporosarcina sp. | reverse complement strand
TTCTTCCTGATCTGTTTTAATTAAAGCGATTGGGGCAAAATGTACCCTCTCATCAGAATTATTTCTAAACTCCACATAGAGTTTTGCAAAAACAAATTTTTCTTTATGTGTAAGGGAATGAAAATAATCGATTAAGCTATAGTCAGGTATCAGTTCCATAATCTTGACCTCTTTTACTACCATGTCAATAGAACCAAGTTTCATTTGTTGATTGATTGGTTCGATTTTCATTAATGTTAATTTGCCTTTTTCATCTTCGTAACTATCTCCAGGCTCCATCAAAGTCCGGTCATCAGGTACTTGTGGATTTGGTTGATATTCATCATACTGGCCATCAGTGACTTTAGCTTGAACATCACTCGAAACTTCATTCTTTATCGGTTCATTCGTTGTACAACCCACTAGAAACAAGGAAGCAAAGAAAATCATTATTTTTCCCATATAGCTCACATCCATCCTTTTTTACAGTTTCGAAAAGCAAGCTTGCACCCTAAATGGTGCAAGCTTATCTCCTCACATTCAATTCATCATCTGTTAATCATCTTTTTTCTTTCCTTTACTTAATAAGTCGATGATGATTTTTGCGTTATCTGTGTTTTCAATTTGGCCAATGAAGCGTTCTCTCGCTGGACCAAATGCATATACAGGTACATCCTCTCCAGTATGGCCGCCTGTTGTCCAGCCAGTGTTTGTCCGAGTGTTAAAAATTTCTTCAATAGCATCATCTACTTGACGAAGATCTTTATTCTCTGCTGAATCTATAACAGATTTAATTTCATCCGCAGTTAGCTTTAATATGCTTTGATCAATATATAATTTTAGTGTTTCTTCAACATTTTTTCCGTTTATAATTTCTTGTGCCATAAAGTCAGGTGTCCGTTTTGCTGCTTTAATTGGCTCACCGAACCAATTGTAAATTCCATCGGCACCGATTGAGTACCCACCAGTAGAATGGTCTGCAGTTGCAATGACTAACGTATGTTTATCTTTTTTTGCAAAGTCGATGGCTGCTTTGAAGGCTTTCTCAAAATCTTGCATTTCACTCATCGCACTAACGATGTCGTTATCATGACCCGCCCAGTCAACTTGACTACCTTCTACCATCAAGAAAAATCCTTTTTTATTTTTATTTAAACGATTGATAGCTGAATTTGTCATATCTTCCAAGGAAGGAATGTCTGACGTACGGTCAATCATTTTAGGTAATCCACGTTTTGCAAATAGTCCGAGCACCTGCTGGCTCTTGTCTTTGCTTAATTCTTCTTTAGTAGATACATAGCTATACCCATCTTTTTTAAACTCTTCAGTTAAGTTTCGATCCTTACGAATAAAATTGTCTTGCCCACCGCCAAGTAAAACATCAATCTTGTGTTCTCCATTTATTAACTCGTTATAGTAATCATCCGCGATTGCATTCATATTTTTTCGGCTTTCATCATGTGAACCAAATGCTGCTGGAGTCGCATGGGTAATCTCAGAAGTCGCAACTAATCCAGTTGCTTTCCCTCTTGTTTTTGCCACTTCTAAAACTGTTTGTACTTCAGTCCCATCATTATCAACTGCTATAGCACTATTATATGTCTTAATACCAGCCGACATCGCAGTTGCAGCTGAGGCTGAGTCAGTTATATTTTGTTCTGGATCCTCTGGATAAGTCATTTGTTGACCAACAAGATATTTATCTAGCTCTGTTTTATTTACAAACTCACTTGATGAACTATTCATTAAATAACGATATGCAGATGTATAAGAAACACCCATCCCATCCCCAATAAGGAAAATAATATTCTTTACTTCACCAGACTGTTTTTTGTCATCATCTTCTTCAGCAAATGTATGAGTTCCTATTATACTTCCGAGAGCCAAAGTGGAAATAACAGCCAAAGGAATTACTTTCTTTTTAAAGTCTTTTAAATACATATCTTTTTCCTCCTGTTCGTTTGTAACTTACCTCATCAGTATAAAGTCAGATGATTAAGAACAAATGACGAGAAGGTTTAATTCATGTAAATATTGCTATCACTTGATACGTTCATTAACTCATAGTTCTAATAGATCATTAATCGTAATTCCATATAAGGATAGTCCTTCTTTTCTAACTTTAATTAGAAAATATAAGGTTGTAATATCTTAAGAGATGCTATTCTCTTAAAAACCCCTAAGATGATAGTCATGGTTTCTTGTTTACAAATTCTTTACACTGACTTATCTTTGGCATCTAGTTTAATAAGATTGAATATTTTTCTACAAGTAGTCGCATGACTGATAAATACTAGAAAGAGGCTGGGACAAAACAAAAAACATCAAAATTTCTCAGTGAGAAATTTTGATGTTTTTTGTTGATGCAAAATTGATTTCCGTTGCGGGGACGCTTTCCGGGGGCACGGCTCGAGCCTGTAGTCTCTCCCTCGTGCTGTTCCCCCAGGAGTCGCCCCTCCACTTCAATCAATTCATAAAGTATTAAATTCTTAATATAGATTTTTGTCTCATTACAAGAAATTTCTACTTATGTCCTAGCCTCTTTAAAATAAGCGTTTTAATATGTTGACATTCTATATACTAATATGAAAAAACGAGTGATTTAGTTAGATGGAGACTATCGGGATCGAACCGACGACCTTTTGCATGCCATGCAAACGCTCTCCCAGCTGAGCTAAGCCCCCCAAAATTCTGTGCGTGATAGAAATAAAAAAGTGAGTCAATACCGCTTTTTTCAGATTTTTGTTACAATGTACAGTATACCTTAAAAGGATATTGATTCAAGGTGCGAGAGGGTGTCGGAGATGCAGAAAATGCAGCAGCATGCAGAACGTGAAATCAGTACACCAGTTTCTTTATGTGATACAAAAGGGAATTTAAATCCGGCTGCCATTGGATTTGCTCGGCAGCCGATTATCGATAGCAATTTAACTGGACATTTTATGCGCAAGAAAAAATGGAACTCTTGGTGCGTATATGGTGAAGATATTCTTTTTTCAGCAACGATTAGTCATTTGGACTATGCCGCTGTCTGTTTCGTGTATTTCTTAGATTACGAAACTCAAAGGTTTTTCGAAAAAACAATTACCATTCCACTTGGACAACGGATTAATATGCCGAGCAAGGTTTTAGAAACAGTAAAATTTTCAAATAACGATATGAGCATTCAACTTTTACATATGCAAGGCGAAACACATATGACCGTTACAATTTCAGATTTCGATGGTGAATTACTTCATGCGGATTTGCATATAGAACACCCGAAAAATGATGATTCTTTAAACGTGGTCATCCCATGGAATCGACAACTTTTCCAACATACTGCAAAGCATCATACACTTCCAACAAGCGGCTTCGTGAAGATTGGAGAAAAACGCTATACATTTAACCCAGAAGAAAGCTTCGCCGTTTTAGATTATGGACGCGGCGTTTGGCCGAGATCTGCACATTGGAACTGGGCAATGGCCTCTCAAAAAGTTGGGGATCAGCGCATTGGCTTAAACTTTGGTGGGAAATGGACGGATGGAACTGGGATGACAGAAAATGCAATTTTCGTAGATGGCAGAATGACTAAAATTCATGAAGATGTTTTGTTTGAGTATGATCAGAATGATTTTATGAAACCCTGGAGCATTCGAACTAAATTTTCTAAAGATGTTAACTTAACATTTACTCCCTTTTTCGAACGTGTAGCTAAAACGGATGCACGGTTAGTCACATCTTCAGTGCATCAACTCGTCGGTTACTTCAACGGTGTTTTGAATTTAGAAGACGGATCAAGCTTAGCCATTACTCAAATGCTTGGAAGTTCTGAAGAACATTTAGCTAAATGGTAAATGAAAATCCTCATGTCCGTTAAAGGCGATGAGGATTTTTCTATATTAATTTTGTAGACCAATAAAATCCATCATCTTTTCAGGGTAATCAGTAAAGATTGCGTGAACACCTATCTCATTCAATGCTTGAGCGTGCTCGATTTCATTTACAGTAAAAACGCGAATGATTGATCCTTTTAACAAAGCTTCTTTTGTCATTTTTCGCATAGCTGCTGGTAAAAAAATATGAAGTGCATCTGCTGGAATAAACCGAGCATAATCATAAATATCCACTAATACTTCCATCGTTAACAAAGCGACTTCTATATAAGGCGCACTCTTCTTAAACTCACGAATTGCTTCATGATCAAATGAAGATACAACTACTCTATCAGCTATCCCTATTGACTCAATTTCATGTAATACCTTATTACCTAGTCCTTCATATGGAAAAACATCTGACTTTAATTCAATGTTAATATGGTGAGATGTGTTTTTAAATACATGCAACACTTCTTTTAATGTTGGAATTGGTTCATTAGCAAATTCTGATGAAAACCAACTGCCGTAATCATATGCTCTAAGTTCAGCTAGCGATAAGTCTTTCACATTACCTGTACCATTAGACGTGCGGTCGATGGACTCGTCATGAATAACGACAATTTCTCCATCTTTCGTTAAATGTACATCCAGTTCGACGCCGTAAATCGGAAGTTTAGCCGCTGCTTTGAAAGCGTCGATTGTATTTTCTGGATGTGTTCCTGATGAACCTCTATGTGCATATATTTTCATCCTGTCACCCCTTAAATTTCAGTACGCAACGTCCAAAGTTCTGGGAAGAAATATTGATCCAACACTTTTTTCAAGTAATGAACGCCCGATGACCCTCCCGTACCCGTCTTAAACCCAATGATTCGTTCCACTGTCTTCATATGACGGAAACGCCATTGCTGTAACCAGTCTTCTATATCCACTAATTTTTCAGCTAATTGATATAATTCCCAATATGAGTCTACATCTCGATAGACCGTTTTCCATGCTTCTAAAACACTCGTATTTTGTTCGTATGGACTTGAAACATCGCGATTTAAAATATGTTCATCAATATGCAAGCCACTGCGTGCTAGCTTACGAATCGCGACATCATAAAGCCCAGGTTGATTAAATGCCTTTGTTAAAATGCCCAGCAATTCTTCGTCTTTTTCATATATTTTAAGAACATGTTTCGTTTTGTAACCTAAAGCAAATTCTATCATGCGATACTGATAAGACTGAAAACCGCTAGCATTTCCTAGAGATGATCTAAATTCCATATATTCTGCTGGTGTCAATGTAGATAGGACATCCCATGCTTGTATAATTTGAGCTTGTATTTTTGACACACGAGCCAATTGTTTTAGTGCTGGTTGTACTTCATCCTTTTCAATATGAGCAATTGCTCCACCTAACTCATGCAAAATTAGTTTCATCCACAACTCTGACACCTGATGAATCATGATAAATAATGGTTCATCATGATGGTTCGTTAATCCATCTTGTGCTGATAATAGCTTATCTAAATGAAGGTATTCACCATATGTCATATTTTCTTTAAAATCCGTATGTAGTCCCGCTTCTCCTTGAGCAGCAAAGTTTTGGCCATGATCCATTTTTGGGTTTTCCATGTTTTCAATCTCCTTCAGCTCAACTTCGTCTCGATCTCATCTACTTAGATTATGACATGCATCTTTTCACATTAACAGAGTTCTTGCAATTTATTGAAAATTCCACTTGCTCTTGTTAATTTCATATGATAAGATTCTATTCTGTTTTCAAACCCCAACATCATTAGAAAAATGAAAAGCTCTACTTTAGCCTGATAGCTACACTGAAATGACCGATTCGAACGCTTGCTTTCGCATGAGAGATGGAAGGCTAAGAACGCGGCACGTGTCGCAATACCTTCATGCCCCTCTTCCTATGTGACTAAGCTTAGATGCAGGCTTGCGCTTGAAGTTAGACATTCCTGATATGTAAGAACCCATCACGAATTGCAGGACGCAAAAATCAAAATATCGGAGGACTGTATGACACAGAAACATCCTGATTTTGAACAAGAGCAAGAGCGCCTGACTTACACCAAACACTATATGAAACAACTCCTCGACGAATCCATGCGCGATGTGAAGTCTGCGCAAGAAAATATTCGTCACGCCATGGCAGATTTGGATTACTTAGATTCCAGTTTAAGTTATATGAATATTTTAACAAATGCTCGGTTTTTTGAAATGGCTCGGTCCCAAAAAGAAGGACTTGAAGCTATTCAGCAAAAGCCTTATTTTGCGCGCATTCATTTTCAAAAAGATGGGGAAGACAGTGAAATGTTATACATTGGAAAAACTTCTTTATTCCATCGAGAAACGCAAGAACCGATTATCGTTGATTGGCGCTCTCCCGTCGCAAATGTTTACTACGATGGACGACTCGGCGACATAGAGTATGATGTCCGTGAAGAACGGTTTGCTGGTCATTTGTTTTCAAAACGGCAATACATAATTGAACATGGCGAACTTCAATCCGTTCGGGATATCGATTTAACAACCAACGACGAATTGCTTCAAGATGCACTAGCCGGGAAAGCGGACGTTCGCCTTACTGAGATTGTTTCAACCATCCAGGCTGAACAAAATGAAATTATTCGTGCACACTTAAAACAACCAATTTTAGTTCAAGGTGCGGCTGGTAGTGGGAAAACAACAATTGCTCTACATCGTATTTCCTACTTCCTCTACACGATGGGTGAACACTTTCCTGCCGACAAATTAATGATTCTAGCCCCTTCTAAATTATTTATGGACTATATTGCCGATGTATTGCCAGAACTCGGTGTTAGTCAAATTTGTCAAACCACCTTTGCAGATTACGTCTTGCAAGCTACTGGCATTAAAGTAAAATTATCAGATTCCAATTCAAAATTGGCTGCATTAACGGAGCAAACAATTCCAGATGAGCAGATGCTTTGGCTTTCACAAATGAAGGGATCCTTAGACTATAAGGATTTGCTCGATTTGTATGTAACGAAGTATGAAAGAGAAATCGCTGCTCTCTTCGAGGATCTTTTCATTGAAAAATATCGAATCATGAAAGGTGCTCGTCTTAAGAAACTATTTCTGGTCGATTTCGCTTATATGCCAATTGAAAAACGGTTGGAACGAATTAAGACAATCTTACTTTCACATGTGCGCCAGAAAAAGAAAGAAATTTTGTTGATGTTAAATCAAAAATACGACGATGCATTAGACAAAGCACTCTTTGGTATACGGGATGACGCTAAACGAAAATCAGAAGTGACAAAATTCATAGATGAACGCGATCGTCGAATTCCTTTAATTGAAAAAGAATCTAAATCAACCGCTTCGGTTTATATGAGACGTTTTAAAAAAGCTTCAATTAAAACGATGTATCGTAATTTCGTGACTGATTCCGTATTTTTTGAAATGCATGCATCAAGTTGGAACGAAGAGCAAATTCAATCTTTCCATAAGCATCATGTTCGCGATACTTGGGAATTAGAAGATTTAGCTCCACTTTACTATCTTCATTCAAAAGTAAAAGGAATTTCTGACCAATGGAAAATGCGTGTAGTTTTTATTGATGAAGTGCAAGACTATAGCATTTTCCAACTAGCTGCTTTAAAAGAAGGACTGAATACGGATATGTTCACAATGGTTGGCGATTTAGCCCAGGGTATTCACAGTTACCGAGCTCTGACTTCATGGGATCCAGTTGTCGAACTTTTCCCTAGAGCGACCTACACGACTCTCCAAAAGAGTTATCGAACAACGATTGAAATAATGGAGATGGCGAATACCATTTTGCTACAAATGGAGGAAGGGTTGCCACTTGTTGAACCCGTCGTTCGTCATGGCATTCCACCAGCGTTTCATGAAATGAAAAAGCTCGATGCAAGGAAAATAGCGAGTTTACTTACTGAAATAAGAGAGCGTGGGCATCATTCCATTGCACTGATTTGTAAAACGACAAAGGAAGCAGCTCGTATTGCACATATATTAAATGATGAATTTCCAGTACAGTTATTAACCGATCACTCTGACATTGATCAGCAGAAGTTATTAATCGTGCCGAGTCATTTGGCAAAAGGATTAGAGTTCGACGCAGTACTGGTGACAGCTCTAGACGAACCTTTCAGACCACATTCAATCGATCGAAAACTTTTGTATGTAGCTATGACTAGACCTATGCATGAACTTCATTTAATTGGACCGAGTTATTCTCATTTTCTATTGACTAATTAAAAGACTTTTAGCCGCTTCTTCTTAACTTGAAGAAGTGGTTTTTTTATTTACTCTTGCAACCTTATAAAAATACGTGTATCTTTAAATCGTAATGATTACTATTTAGGTTCAAGGAGTGAAAGTATGAATAATCAAATTCCCGTTACAGTTTTAAGTGGATACTTAGGGGCAGGTAAAACAACGGTTATGAATCATTTGTTAGCAAATAAAGACGGAAAGAAAATCGCAGTTATTGTGAATGATATGAGTGAAATTAATATCGATTCACAATTAATACAAAACAAGGGATTCTCTCGAACAGAAGAAAAATTAGTTGAGTTAACGAATGGCTGCATTTGTTGCACATTACGTGAAGATTTAATGATTGAAGTTGAGAAACTTGCAAAACAAGGTAATATTGATGCCATTCTCATAGAATCTACGGGAATTTCCGAACCTATTCCAGTTGCTCAAACGTTTACATATATAGATGAAGAAGTTGGGATTGACCTATCTAAATATTGTCGCTTAGACAGTATGATTACAGTAGTTGATGCTTTTCGTTTTTGGAGTGATTATGAAAGCGGAGAATCCCTATTGGAGCGAAAACAAACGGATGACGAACAAGACGTGCGTGATGTATCTGATTTATTAATCGACCAAATTGAATTTGCAAATATCATTCTTATCAGCAAAACCGATTTAGTGTCCAGCGAATATGTACAAGCATTTAAATCATTTTTGACAAAAATGAACCCAGATGCCATTTTAATTCCTATTCAAAATGGTGTAGTAAATCCTTCTGATATCTTCAATCAACATTTATTCGACTTTGAAAAATCAAGTCAATCCGCTGGATGGATGAAGGAGTTAAACGAAGAACATATTCCAGAAACAGATGAATATGGTATCAGCTCATTTGTTTATAAACGCAAACGTCCATTTCATCCAGAGAGATGGAATGCTTGGCTTAGTGCATTCCCACAAGAAATCGTTCGCTCGAAGGGTTTCTTCTGGCTTGCTACTAGAAATAAGATGGCCGGTCTACTTTCCCAGGCTGGTAACTCTCTGCAATTCCAAGGAGCAGGCTATTGGATTGCAAGTTTATCAAAAGCAGAACAAAAGCATATTATGGCTGAAGATGAAACGATTAGCTTAAATTGGGATGATATACACGGAGATCGCCAAACGGAAATGGTTTGGATTGGACTCGATATGGATCAATCGGAGATTGAATCGCAACTTGATGATTGCTTATTAACTGATGAAGAAATGAAGAGTGACTGGACAAAGTTCCAAGATCCCCTTCCACCATTTGCCGCTGCAAATTAAAACCTATAAAAACCACCACTTAAATTAGTGGTGGTTTGAAAATAAAGACATAATCATAGGAGTTTAAATTGAAATTTCACTTCTCATCTATTGCACTTAATCTGAAATGAAGGTGATCGGCTATTTCTTACGCTTTCCGAGCACGAAACGCTAGCCTCCTCGGTTATTAAAAACCTATGTTCCTGCGGTTACTCTTCACAAACGAATTGTACACAATTCGTTGCCTGTGGGGTCTAACGTTTCTCGTTTTTCAGCAGGAGTCTGCAGAAATAGCCAATCACTTTTCCTCCTAAGAGGATAGTTTGCAGATTCAGGCTTACAGCAACGGTAGTCATACTAATTTAAGTAGTAAATATGTGCAAAAAACACACATAATTAAATTCATATTTACAACAATTTCAGTTGATTGGAATGGAGGCGGCGACTCCGGCGGAATCAGCACGAACTGAAGACCCTGGACTGAGCCTCGCTAAGGGAGCGGCTGAAGTCGTGCCCGCGGAAAGCGTCCGCTGCAATGAAAATCAACGATTATTATTTATTTAGAGTCTGAACCACCACTTTAATTAGTGGTGGTTTTTACATAATAATCTACTTGCAAATTTGTTGTAAATCCTGCTTTTTCGTAGATGGATAGTGCTCCAGCATTATCGATTTCTACATCCAGCATAACCTTTTCTACTTCTCGGTTTTTCGCTTCTGCTAATACAAAATGCAAGATGGCAGAACCGATGCCTTGCCCTCGTTTAGACGGATCTGTTGCAAGTGCAGTAATCCAAAACGACTGATTTTCTTCGACAACCGTGACAGTTCCAACACAAGTACCATTCATTTTTGCAACGTATACATGGCGACTCGGGTTTGACTCATTGAAATTCAAGAGGGTGTGTACTTCTTCTTCCGTATCTCCAAATGCATTCATGAGTATTTGCGTAATGTCATCATGCTCATTTGTTAAAGGTTGCACGTGAACTGGGCTATCTGATTTCTGTTCAGCAGGGGCTGCTTGCATAGTTGCTTCCGAGAAATTCCAATCGTAATTTAATGAATCCATAAATTGCTTGGCATTAGGTGCGTCTTTAATCGCGAGTGCTAACTCTGATTCTGCTCCACGCATTTCAAGATTTTTATGCAACGCTGAAACTAAAGCTTTACCAATCCCTTGCTTTCGATACCTTAGTTGCACAAGTCCACTCCATTCATACGAATGAACACCAATCATATCAATAGCGGATACGATTCCTACTAATTCTTCCTCATCATATGCTACAACTACAAACCCTTTGACAGATTCATCAGTCATCGCATACAGATTAAGTACTTGCTCGTATGAAAGCTGGTCCTGTTTTTCAGTTAATTGAATGAGTTCCATGATTTCTCTCGCTGTTTCTTGGTCGACAGGAAATGAAACAGTCATTAAGGAAATATCCACACAATTTTCCACCTTTCTATCATTTGTATGTCAAGCCTTTGTCAAATTTATAACAACGGTTTATTTCTCTATTGAAAAGGCTATATAATAACAAGAGTTTGATATTTTAAGGAGCCTTCACATGGAGAAGAAACGTTTAAATTGGGTAGATGTCACAAAAGGATTTTTGATGATTTTAGTCGTCATTGGACATTATCCAGGACAATTAGATTTCCCATTAGGAAAGTATATATATTGGTTTCATATGCCTGCGTTTTTCCTGTTAAGTGGGCTATTTTTTAAGCCTGTTTTGGAAAAAGGCAAATCCAAAGAAGTCATCTACAAACGCTTTATGCAGCTTATCGTACCATATTTATTTTTCCTTGTAACGATAACCGTTATCCGTTATGGGATGGAAATCGGTTCAGGAAACATGGAGCTTTCATGGTACTTGAATGACTTATGGACACTCGTAATTGGAGGCCGTTTTGCACGTGGAGCTTATGGCGTGTTTTGGTTTGTCACCACACTATTCTTTACATTCTTGTTTTTCTTATGGATGACTAAGTATTTCAGTCGTACGAAACAAATTGTGATTTTGTCGGTATTCTATCTAATTGCGCATATTGAAAGTTTGTTCGCAATGCGCGTGATTGGCGGTGCACCAGACGAAGCTTCTCAAACAATCCCAATGATTTGGAATATCGATGTAGCACTTATGGCAGTCGTCTATTTCGCACTTGGTTACTATATGAAACATATTTGGATGAATATCACCACACCTTGGTTCATAGCTGGTTTAATAGGAAGTATTTCAGCAGTTATCTTGGATTGGTACAAGGTCATCGACTATCATTTAAGTATGAAGTTTTTACGTTATGAACATTTTACGTTCGATTTACTCATTCCGATTTCGATCACTTTAGTTTTCGTCGGCTTAATGCAACGAATCACTGCTAAAATGTCTCTATCCTGGTTGCAAAAAATTGAGAAGCATTCGATTTCAATCATGTATTTGCATATTTTCACTGATATTGTGTTAAACGATTACTTTGAATATGGCTTAATTGGCTTTACTGTCTTTGGGCTTCTTGTACCAATCGTCGCGTCAATTGTCATTCAAAAACTTGTGCCTCATGGTCTTTTATTCCTTGGCGGATTTAATCCTAAAAGAAGAAAACAAATTACACCAACCCCATTACCAAATTAAAAGGAAGGTGGTGCTCAAAATGAGCCCACCTTCTTTTTAGATTTTAGATTCTGCAAGCATATGATAATACAAGCCTTTACTTTCGATCAACTCGTCTTGATTCCCAGATTCTACTAGCTCTCCTTGTTCAAGCACATATACAACATCTGCTTGTCGGATCGTATTTAAACGGTGTGCAATAACGAAACTTGTTCTGCCTTCCATGAGACGTTCAAGTGCTTCTTGAATCTTCACTTCTGTAACAGTATCAATACTGCTTGTGGCTTCATCTAGCAGTAATATGACAGGGTCTGCAATGAGAGCTCTTGCAATAGAAAGTAATTGTTTTTGTCCTTGGCTGATTTCTCCGCCATCTGCGGTTAATATCGTGTCATATCCTAGTGGTAGTTTCTCAATAAATTCATGTGCATTGGCTTTATTCGCAGCTTCCATCACTTCTTCATCCGTTGCATTTAACTTCCCGTAACGAATGTTTTCTTTCACTGTCGCTTCGAATAAAAATGGATCCTGTAACACAAATGCCATTTGACTTCTTAATGTCTGTCTTGGTAACTCCTGAATCGGAATATCATCTATTCGAATTTCACCTTCATTAGCTTCATAAAAACGTGCTAACAACTGCATAATTGTTGTTTTCCCAGCCCCGGTAGCCCCAACTAAAGCAGCCGTTTCTCCCGGATTCACAGTGAAATTCACATGACGAATCGTGTGTTCATTATCCGTCTGTTCATATTTAAAAGAAACATGATCAAATTCCACTTTCCCTTTAAGCACCATATCTTGATACTTGGTTGCATCATCTATCTCAATCGGTTCACCAATAATAACAAATACACGCTCAGCACCTGCGATTGCCGACAATACCGTATTAAATTGATTCGCCAAATCGTTCAAAGGACGTGTAAATTGTCGTGCATATTCAGAGAAAATAACAATCGTCCCAATTGTTACATGTCCGTTTAGTGCAAGCAAGCCACCAATACCTGCAACAATTGCAAAACTCGCGTTATTCAGCATGTTCATGACTTTCGGAATGAATCCTGAATACGTAAGAGCCCAAAAGCCGGTTCTACGAAGACGTTCACTCTTAACCGTAAATTCATCAATAACTCGATTTTCTTGTGAAAAGGCTTTTACAATTCGTTGACCTGAAATTGTCTCTTCAATCATTCCATTTAAATCACCTACAGCTTGCTGTTGCTCTTTAAATAGTTTGCCTGTTCTTTTAGTGATCCACTTCATGGCAATAAACATAACAGGAATGATGGTCATCGTTAAAAGGGTGAGTAAAGGACTCAAAATGACCATAACAATAACAGTTCCAGTTAACGTTAATATACTTGAAAATACTTGTATAAATGAGCTATTGAGCGTGGAACTGACGTTCTCAATGTCATTGGTTACACGACTCATTAACTCTCCATGCTGTCTTTTATCAAAAAATGAAACGGGCAATTTTTGAAAATGAGCAAATAAACTCGTTCTCATACGATAAATCGTTTGTTGTGCAATACCGATCATCCAATAGTTTTGTAAAAACATCGATACAGAAAGGAATACATAAATGACAATTAACCACACAATCTTGGATTGCATGCCTGCAAATTCCCCATCGACAATATGAGTATCAATAATTTTTCCGATTAGAAAAGGACCTATTAAAGCTAGTGCAGAACTCATGACAACAAGCAGTAAAACCGTGATGAGAAGAAACCGTTGCTCATCAACTAACTTCCAAATTTGTTTAAATACAAATTGCCAGTCGCTCGGCCGATCACCTTTTTTCTTTTTGACTGGTTTAATATCTTCCTTTGAAAGAACTGGTTCATACCCAAATGGTTTAGAGAGTATGTTGCGCATTTTCAGACACCTCCAGTTCTTGCTGAGACTCTGCGATTTCACGATACAATTTAGAGTTTCTTATTAACTCTTCATGCTTGCCATATCCTGAAATTCGGCCATTATCAAGAAGTAGAATGCGGTCTGCTCCTTTGGCTGTTCTAATTTTTTGAGTCACAACTAACATCGTCGCATCCTCTTTTTCAAGTGCTTCCCATAGAGCCGTTTCTGTCTTAACATCTAACGCACTCGTGCTGTCGTCTAACAAAAGAATCTCTGGTTTACGCACTAGAGCTCGTGCAATGGATAAACGCTGTTTCTGTCCACCTGAGAGGTTTACACCTTTTTGTCCCACCCGTGTTTCATATCCTTTTGTAAATTGTTCAACGGATGTATGAATTTGTGCTTGTTTAGCTGCTTGTTCCAGTTCTTCAACCGAAGCCTCTATTTTGCCCCACGCTAAGTTTTGATAAATACTCCCCGAGAATAAAAGAGACTGTTGAGGAACTAATCCAATAGTTTGCCTTAATTGATCCAAAGACCAATCCTTCACATCTTTCCCATCGATTTCAACTGACCCTTTGGTTACATCAAAGAACCGAGTTATGAGTTGCAGCAATGTTGATTTTCCAGATCCAGTCGCTCCCATTATGGCAAGTTTTTCACCTGATTTCACCGAGAAACTAATGTCTTTTAATACAGGTTCCTTCGAATTCAGATAGTTAAAGGACACATGTTTAAACGTGATTTCTCCGTTTGCAAGCTTTCTCATTTCACCTGTTTGTTCATTTCGTTCAAGCCCTTCATTCACCAGCAAAACTTCTTCCATACGTTCAGCAGAAGCTTTCGCTCGTGCAACCGCCATGATAATAAAAGCAAACATTGAAAAGGCACCGGTCATTCTCATCGCATAATTCACAATTGCTACAAGCTCTCCTATTTGAGCATCATTCGTTTGTATTCGATCCGCGCCAAACCAAAGAACGGCAAGCAAACTGACATTCATAACGAATAAAAGAAGCGGTAAAATGATTTCCATCATTCGTAATGCTTTCACCGTATCCATTTTCAATACTCCAGATACTTGCTCGAAACGAGAAGACTCATATTTGCCACGTAAATAAGCTTTTATTAATCGAACAGCTTGAAGATTTTCTTGGAGAACGCGATTCACTCGGTCCAGACTAACTTGAACACGAGCAAAATACGTCACTCCTTTTCTAACCATTATGTATAAAAAAATTATAAGAAACGGTACTGCTACCACTAAAAACATGGCAAGATATGCGTTGACAATGAAAGCCATGATTAAGCTTCCTAACACCAATAGTGGTGCTCTTAACATTATACGGAGACTCATAAACAATACGTTTTGAACCATTGTAACGTCACTCGTCAATCTTGTTATAAGACCGGAAGATGGAAAACGTGTAAAAGTCGCCATCGTAAATTGCTGGACTTGTTTAAAAAGCGCACTTCTTAAATCAAACGCA
>JBFIXW010000042.1:0-15867 GCA_041605715.1 Paenisporosarcina sp. | reverse complement strand
TAGAAAAAGCTAAATGTCATAAACCAGTGAAGCGATTATGGATTTCTTCAGTAACGGACCAAGCGATTCAAAAAGGATTTAGAGAATTAAAAGATGGAAAAGCATATGAGCACTTATATCATGCAGCAGTCGCTCGAGCAGAAGCGGATTGGGTTGTAGGAATCAATGCCACTCGTGCACTAACCGTTAAATACAATGCACAACTTTCTACTGGACGTGTGCAAACGCCAACACTTGCAATGATTGCAGAACGCGAGAATCAAATCCGTAACTTTAAACCTAAAACATATTATGGGTTACAAGCTCTAACCGGAGAAGCAACCTATACGTGGGCGTTTGGTCAAAACAACCAAACCCAGGTGTTCAATAAAACCCAAGTAGATCAAGTGTTTCATAAACTAGAAAATACACATGACGGTCAAATTACTGGAATTCAAACCACACCTAAAAAACAACCAGCACCACCTTTATTTGACTTAACTGAACTCCAAAAAGAAGGTCACCGAAGATTTGGCTGGTCGGCAAAAGAAACGTTAAATACATTGCAAGCACTTTATGAACGTCATAAGGTCGTCACGTATCCTCGAACAGATTCCAAACATCTATCAAGTGATATGAGGTCAACACTAAAAGAAAGAATAAAAGCAGTAGAAGTCCAACCATACCGTGCCGTCGTAAATTCCATATTGCGTTTGCCTCAAATTGCTCCACAAAAAGGAGTAATAGATGATGCACGTGTAAGTGATCATCATGCGATTATCCCAACTGAAGTTACACCTGTTCTTCAAAACTTATCGGACAAAGAGCGTAAATTGTACGATTTAATTGTAAAACGCTTTTTAGCTGTCTTTCTTGGTCCATTCAGTTATGACCAAACTGTCATTACATTAGAAGTATTTGGTGAAAAATTCTCGGCAAAGGGTAAAACCGTACGAGATGAAGGTTGGAAGCGGGTTTATCAACAGGAAGATGAAGAAGAAGTTGAAAGCACTTTACCTCCTGTTCAAAAAGGGGATTCAATTGAGATTCGTGCGATTACTATGACGCAAGGAGATACGAAACCCCCTGCTCGATTCAATGAAGGAACATTGTTAGCTGCGATGGAAAATCCGACTGCGTTTATGTCAGGCGAGTCAAAAGAAATCATTCAAGCTGTTGGTGAAACGGGTGGGCTAGGAACGGTTGCAACGCGCGCTGATATCATTGAAAAGCTATTTAATTCTTTTGTGATTGAGAAAAAAGGCAAAGATATCTTTACCACTTCAAAAGGTAAACAATTATTGCAACTAGTTCCTGAAGACTTAAAATCACCTTCACTAACTGGTGAATGGGAACAGCAGTTGACGAAAATTGCAAAAGGAACATTAAAGAAGGATGTATTCGTAAAAGATATGATTACTTTTTCTAAAACGGTAGTTGGTCAAATTAAACAAAGTGATCAAAAGTTTAAACATGATAATGTTACTGGCAAAACGTGTCCAGAATGTGGGAAGAATTTATTAGAAGTGAATGGGAAACGTGGAAAAATGCTTGTTTGCCAAGATCGTTCTTGTGGTTATAAAAAACAAATAGCTGTTCAAACAAATGCACGATGCCCAGTTTGCCATAAACGCCTCGAAATGCGTGGCGAAGGCGAAGGAAAACTATTTGTTTGTAAATGCGGACACCGCGAAAAGCTTTCTGCCTTTGAAAAACGACGTGAATCATCTGGCGGTGCTAAAGCAAATAAACGAGATGTTCAAAAATATTTAAAACAACAGGATGAACCTGAAAATACAGCAATGGCTGAAGCTTTAAAGAAGTTAATGCAAAAGAATGATTAAACCAAAACCTAATGTAGATTAAAGAAATATATTTTATTCCATTATGGCGAACGCTTTCAGTGAAGATTACATAATTCTCCGTAACCGCTGATCTTATGCGTATTTACTCATAAGGGGATATACACAATTAACCCTTTCAACTTCAATATTTCTAATTGCTTTTGTAATAGGGTTTCTTGAAACAATTTTAGAAAAGAGTGGCTGGCTAATTCTGAAGACTCCTGTGGAAAAACGAATCACGGCTTATCTGTCAGAGATAGTTGAGCCTAGGAGGCTTGCGTTTCGTCCGCGGAAAGCGAAAGAAATAGCTAGCTACCTTTCTTTTATTTCTTTCATCTTGATTCTATGGAATATACCTTTTTTTATTAATTAGGTATAAAGACACTGGTATATCACTTCTTGACTAAGGACTTAAGAATGTTTAAGAAGTCTGACAATGGTGGTATACTAACCCATAATATTACAATGGGAACGAGGTGAGTTGCATGAATTTAAGCGCAACCATAGGCTCCAGCTTTATCGATCGAGACGTTACAAATGATCACAGAAAAAAGTTGAATCTACGACGCGAAGTTAGTGATGCGTATAAAAAACAGACAGATTTTTATCAATCTAATACACCAACATTATCTGAACTTGAAGATTTATTGTTAGGAAAGATGGAATTAGACGGTGATACAGAAGAAGTCGCAGATGCTATTCGTGTGTATCAAGAAATTGAACAACAACCGAAACATACGCTAGCCTTTGGTACCGCTCCAATTCAAGCGATCTCGGGTTCCACTCCAGAAGAAACAATTGAATTACTAGAGCATGTTAAACGTGCTGCTCTAGCTTCTGCAGAACCTTCAGTGGAAGATTTACGTTTAGCGGCAAGTGCTTCAAATCGAATTCAAGCTGCCCAAGCGCAAGTGAATTTAAATGAAATGGCTGAGTCTCAAATAGATTTCGAATCACAAAGACAAACAGAAATTCAATATGAAGCAACAAATAAATCCATGCAAATTGATTTTCAAGAAACACAAAATAGCTTAATTGAACAGCAAAAAAATAAACAACTTCGTTTGTTTGAAAAAGCGATTTCAAAATACTCATTTCAGGTTCAAATGAAGCAACAAGGATTTCAAATCCAGCAACCAAGCTTTTATCGTATTGCTTAGGAGTTGAATAAAAATTGGCGAAAGCTAATAAAACAACAAAAACGAATGCTATCCGATTGTTAGATCAACAATCAGTTCCATATACCTTGCATGAATACGACGTAGTTGATGGTCAAATAGATGGCGTTTCAGTTGCTAATAAAATCGGACAACCTGTTGAAATGGTTTTCAAAACATTAGTAGCTTCGGCTGGACCTGGTAAGGCTTATGTATTCTTACTTCCAGTAGAAAAGGAATTAGATTTAAAAGCAGCTGCTAAGAGTGCAGGAGAAAAGAAAGTGGAACTAATCCCAGTGAAGGATTTACTTGGATTGACTGGTTATATTCGTGGGGGATGCTCTCCTCTAGGAATGAAAAAATTATTCCCTACTATTATCGATCATTCTGCAAAAAATCTAGATGAAATGATCGTGAGTGCCGGGAAAATTGGTATGCAAATTCAGTTAAAACCGACTGACTTAATTGCCATTTCAAAAGGAAAATATGCATTAATTTCCCGTTCTTTATAATCGCCTATCCAAAACTTTAATAGTTGTTATAATAGATAAATGAGTAATGCCATTCATGTCCTACATGGATGGTTTTTTTACGGATAAATAATGGAAGAGCATGACAACTCTTAGAAGAGACTACAACTTATTTACTGTAAGGATAAGCTAGAAAGAAGGCAGTTCACATGAAAGTTATATATTGGAGGTGGCTATTTTTCATAGCCGGCCTACTCATTCTTGCATTTGGCATTTCTTTAACAATCAAAGGACAACTGTTAGGGATTGGCCCATGGGATGTTTTGCACGTGGGACTTTATTTAAACGTAGGTTTAACAATAGGAAGCTGGTCCATTATTTCGGGATTAGTGATCGTTATTGGAACTGCGATAGGTACGAAGAAATTCCCTAAAATAGGGACATGGCTCAATATGATTCTAATAGGATTGTTTATCGATTTCTTTAATTGGTTATTACCTGATTTATCCAGTTATCTTGGACAAACCATCTTTTTTGTCACAGGTGTATTGATCATGGGATTAGGTGTAGGTATATATGTAGCACCTAATGTGGGGGCAGGACCTCGTGATAGTGTCATGATCCTTATTGTTGATAAGACGGGATGGACTGTAAAAAGAGTGCGTACTGGAATTGAAATCGTAGTTGCGATTATAGGTTGGATGTTAGGTGGTCCAATAGGATTTGGTACACTACTCATTGCGGTTACACTCGGACAAATTGTTCACCTGACGTTACCAATGGCTAAACGTTGGTTACATCGATCCACGAAAGAAATTGAAATTTAGATACAAAAGTGTGCACACAGTGCATGCTTTTTTTGTGGCATGAATTCATGGGTTGTGAAAGGAATATGGCGAGTCTAGTAGATTATATGGTGTGAGCGAAGGAAGGTTTTAGCGCAAGCGGTAGAAAATTTGCCAACAGCAAGTAATAATAAGGTTTTAGGTAAAATATGAACATGTTTTTACCACCTCTTTCATATAGTAGGAACATCTGATATTAGAAAGGGTGGATACATTGAACGGAACAATCACACACCAATTTGGACGGGCATATACCGGTCAAGGCGTCAAACACATTTATAATGAATTAATTGGAGAAGCTCGAAAAGTTTATTTTATAAAATCTCCACCTACATTTCGGTTGTCGGAATTATTTCGACAAGTTGGCTTTCATTATTTAAAAAGAGGTTATGATATTGAGTGGTTTCATGATCCTTTACATGCGGATGTTTTAGAAGCTGTATATGTTAAGGGAAATCGAACGCTATTTTTACAAGCAGCACATCCTTTATCATTTGAACCGAAATATTACGGTAGCACCCATCAAGTCATTTCATTTTATGAATCTTATGATGATGCTAAATTAAAAGAACATGGTGGATTTTTAAGAGAAAAGACTATTCATAGTGAGCAATGGCTAGCTAAAATGTTGCAAACAATGACAAAAGCCAAGGAAATCCATGATGAATGGGAACAGCCATATATTGTAGGGATGGATTGGCAAGCATTTGATCTACAAGCGGAGGAACTATTTGAGAATGTCTTTTCATCCTTTAATTTTAATAAAGAGGCTATCAAAACGCATCGTTTAATGGGAACAATTACGCCTGAGGGTCCAAAAGATCATTTTGCCTCATTAACAAAGGGGGTAAAAAGACGCATATTCATCAAAGGCTATCCAGGTAGTGGCAAATCAACCATGATGAAGCTGTTTGCTGCAAAAGCGGAAAGTGTAGGTCTAAATGCACAGTTTGGATGGTGTGGTCTTGATTGTAATAGCATAGATTATGTCTATCTCCCAGAGCTCCAAACGATCCTTTTTGATAGCACAAGTCCGCATGAATACGAGCCTGAACGTTCGGGTGACGAAATATTCGATGTTAGGAAATTCCGCGAGTTGAATGAAGAAGAGCAAATATCTGTAAATCAAATAAAAGAGCGTTATCAAGAAGAAATTAAGGTTGCAACGGAGTATTTACAGGTATTTTCAACGGACGAAGAGACCATAAGAGAGACTATGGACATGTGTGTAAATAACTATAAATGGCGAGAAATAGAAGATTATGTATATCAAATGATAGAGAACGTTATTTCTTAATAAACTACATTAGACATATTTTTCTGATAATTCACAAATGTTACAATTAAATTTAGTAATTAATTTACAGGAAATTTTGATTTGAAGGGGGAAAATACATTGTCTAAGAACAAAATACTTTCTATCGTTTCAACTGGTGCTCTTGTAGCGACATTATTTGCTCCATTTGCAACAGCTCCAGCGGATGCAGCTAATCCATATGCAAACTTTAATACTGCCAAATACGGAGATCGTGTAGATATCGATGGTTATTTAAATGAACTATCAACAAGTGATAGCTTCCAAAAACAAGCAGACCAAATCATTAAAGCACAAGCTGACGAATTACCAGTTAATGATGAAGAAGGTTCTGAAGATGGTCCGTTTACGTATGATGGTGGGACTAAATATTTTCTTAACCGTAACTTAAGCTTTAAAGATTTTACTTTACGTAGTGTAGGAGATAACGTAGAGATTTGGGTTGCGAATGATCTAGCTTACGGTCCTAATAATCCAAAACCAGCTGATGTAGTTACTCAAGAACAAGTGGACAAATTGAGAGATGAGTTTGATTCAAATATTTACCCTGTAGCAACAGAATTCTTTGGATCACCAGATGCATTGGATGGCTCTCATTCTCCTTTAGTTGATTGGGGTTACTTTCCAGAAGGCTACTATGAAACGTCAGACAAAGTAATTATGTTAGTAGATAATGTACAAGATGAGGGCTGGGATGATCCTGGTTATCCTTTCTTCGTAGCAGGCTTCTTTTGGCAAACACTAGAAAATTATATTGATAGAAATATTGTTACAATTGACACAAATTCATGGGATACAAGATTAGAAAATACGTTCTATGGAACAACCATTCATGAACTTCAACATTTAATCCAAGCAGATAATGATGGATCTGAGGAATCTTGGTTAAATGAAGGAATGTCTACATTCTCTGAGTTCTTAGGTGGTTATGGGCACGGAGAAGGTTCAATTAACTTCTTCTTAGATCATCCTGAAAATTCATTAGTAAACTGGGATGAACATGCGAGTGCAGCAACTGGACCTGAAACTATTGCAGATTATGGACAAACATACTTGTTCCAACTTTATATGTATGATAAATTTGGTAAAGATTTCATTCGTGATTTGGCGGTAGATGGTACTTCTCAAGGAATGACGTCAGTAGATCAACACTTGAAATCGGTAGGATCATCATTTACAGAAGTCTACCAAAACTTCATGACAGCTCTAGCTTTGGATAATGATAAAATTAGCAGTGATTACAATTTTGATAGTATTGACCTTCGTGAATTGCCTATAAATGCTGCTGGCGACAAGCGTGGTAAAACGGTAAGCTTCGAAAAAGCATTAACATATGAAAAAGAAGGCGTCCCTGCATGGGGTGGCGATTTCAAAGAATTTAATTTTGGTAATGACGTACGTTCATTAAAGTTTGATGGTGTCGATTTCTTACCTTTACAATGGTCAACAGTGAATAATCCCTTAGATGCTACTGAACAAGTATTGCATGCAAATAATGGGGATGAAGCTGACCAAGCATTAATATTTAATGCTACTGTACCAACGGATAATCCGACGTTAACATTTGATCATTATTACGATATTGAAGAGCAATGGGATTATGCGGTAGTTCAAGTGTCCACTGATAATGGTGAAACATGGACATCGCTTGCAAATGAAAATACTCGTACAGATGTTGTTGAAGAAGGATATCCAACGATCAAAGAAAACGTACCTGGATTTACAGGACATAAATTAGATTGGTCTACAGAGACGTTCGACTTATCAGCTTATGCTGGTCAAGACGTTTTAGTATCATTCCGTAACTTAACGGACTGGGGTTACAATGATACTGGATGGTTTATTAAAAATATTAACCTTGGAGAATTCTCTTCTGAAGGTTCATCGACAGACCTGTTCCAATCATTAGGTCAATTAAAAGGTGAATATGTTGATTACACTGTAACATTCATTCAAACTCGTCTGGATGGGGAACAAAAAGTCGTTAATGTTGATCCTTTCAACATAACAGAAACAGAAGCTTTACAAATTCGTAATTTATTGACAAAAGGCAACGTGAAAATGATTACAACATACGCTGCAAAAGCTGGACAAAAAGGTGCACAAGACTTTACGTATGAAATAGGATATAAAACAAAGAAAAATATTAAGAAATAGTGGTTTCAAGCACAAGCAAAGAGCGGGCTCAATCTGAGCCCGCTCTTTGCTTGTGCGTATATAATCTGCATATGTTAAAATACTAAGTATCACGACGATCGAAAGGAAGATGATTTTGTCTAACGTACTAGATGCTTTTTTACAAGAAAATTTACAAGAACTACGTGACCAAGGTTTATATAATGAAGTGGATCCAGTAGAAGGTCCTAACGGAGCGAAAATTCAAATTCGAGGAAAAGAATTAATCAATTTATCCTCAAACAATTACTTGGGGCTTGCAACAAACGAAGACTTAAAACGTATTTCGAAAGAAGCTATTGATAAATATGGCGTAGGTGCAGGTGCAGTTCGCTCAATTAATGGAACTCTTGACTTACATGTGAAATTAGAAGAAAAGTTAGCAGAATTTAAAGGAACTGAAGCGGCTATTTCGTACCAATCTGGTTTCAACTGTAATATGGCAGCTATTTCTGCAGTAATGGATAAAAACGATGCGATTCTTTCGGATCAATTAAACCACGCTTCAATCATTGATGGCTGTCGTCTATCTAAAGCTAAAATTATTGCGTTCAAACATTCCGACATGGAAGATTTACGAGCGAAAGCAAAAGAAGCCCAAGAGTCTGGTTTATATAATAAGGTGATGGTAATAACTGACGGTGTATTTTCAATGGATGGGGATATTGCGAAACTTCCTGAAATCGTTGCAATTGCTAAAGAGTTTGATTTAATTACTTATGTTGATGATGCTCATGGGTCAGGTGTTACTGGTAAAGGTAAGGGGACCGTTAAACACTTCGGTTTAGAAAAAGATATCGATTTCCAAATGGGTACACTTTCAAAGGCTGTTGGAGTAGTAGGTGGTTACGTAGCTGGTAAACAATCGTTAATCGATTGGTTAAAAGTTCGCTCTCGTCCATTTTTATTCTCTACAGCAGTCCCACCTGGTGATGTAGCGGCGATCACAGCAGCACTTCAGATGATCATTGATTCAACAGAGCTTCACGACAAGCTATGGGATAATGGAGATTATCTAAAAGCAGGACTTAAAAAGTTAGGTTTTGATATTGGTGCTTCTGAAACACCGATTACACCATGTATCATAGGTGACGAAAAATTAACTCAACAATTCTCTAAACGATTATTTGATGAAGGTGTTTATGCGAAAGCGATTGTCTTCCCAACAGTTCAAAAAGGGACAGGCCGTGTTCGTAATATGCCAACTGCCGTTCATACGAAAGAAATGTTGGACGAAGCCATTGCGATTTACGAAAAAGTAGGAAAAGAACTAGGAGTTATTCAATAAAACCATTTCCAAAAGCATTTGGGAGTCTCTGTATGGAGATTTCCTTATGCTTTTTTGTGTGTTTATTGTTATGTGTGAAATCTCAGTTAGAAATCTGGTGTTCTTGGTTAGAAGAATAGCCATCTCAGTTAGAAAAATAGCGATCTCAGTTCGAATAATCGCCATGTCAGTTGTAATTGTTCTTCTGGGTGGATCAGTTGTACTTAGCTTGTCCAACCAACAACGACTGCCAAGCACAGCGGGCAGTCCCGTATTAAGGCTTTGAATGGCCCCTCTCTGCTTCGCTTCGCGGGTGTTTCTGTTGGTGAGCAGACGCTCAGTTAGAAATCTGGTGTTCTTGGTTAGAAGAATAGCCATCTCAGTTAGAAAAACACCGATCTCAGTTCGAATAATCGCCATCTCAGTTAGAAAAACACCGATCTCAGTTCGAATAATCGCCATCTCAGTTGTAATTGTTCACACACCACACAAAAGAAGCGATTAGCTATAATCGGCTAATCACTTCTTAAAATGAATAGGATGAATTGTTCTAGCTGACACTTATACAATCAGATGCGTCCAACAGAATGGACGACAATATACTTTTGGATCCCACGAGAATGATTAATTGCTTGTTGTGCTTCTCTTGCAGATAATTCGTGTTGTCCTTTTTCCTTCGCATACAAGGCATGTAATGCATGAATCATCCATTGAACGCCTACATTTTCTTCGTGTCGTGCGGCTTCTTCGAAATTTCCTTGTTTCGCAGCAATCAGTGCAGCGTAATAGGATTGTAAAGGCTCGGAATCAATCCGCTGAGCATACGTATCTGCAACTTCAATATTTTTTAGGTGCAATGCTAAAAGAGTTTTATATACATTTTGCATGTAAGGCTGTTTATGTTTTTCGATTATGGCACGTAAACTTTCTTCGATTTCGACTTCATTCCCGTGAGCCAATGCTAATGGGTAAGCAAAGATTGGTTTCTTTTTATTTGCTTGGATATACTTCTCAATGCTTTTTAAATTATTTGAGCGATAGATTGTATATAAGGTAGGGAGTAAATTAAATGCCAAGAAAAAGACAAAGACTGTCAATATGATTACCAGTAGTGGAAATTGAAGCGAAAACAATAACGTCGCTAGTATGAAAGTGAGTACGAAAGTGACACTGGTTCTGTATATGTTCATGTTATGAAACGCCCTTTTTAAATTTAAGTATAACAAATCAGCAAAAGAAAAGAATCGAGTTATTTCTCTAATCACCACTTTAGATAAAACGTTGTGTATTTACAATGAACACTTTATAATGAGTGTTGATTAAAACCTTTTATATCAACGTTTTATTGAAATAACATGTACACTGTAAAAACACAAATGTTTTATTTACAAGGAGAGATTTCATTTGAAGAAAATTATGATAACTGGGGCTTTAGGACAAATTGGTTCGGAGCTAATCGTTAAACTACGTGACATTTATGGTGCCGAAAATGTATTGGCTACGGATATTCGTAAGACAGATTCCCCTGTCGTAAATGACGGTCCTTTTGAATTATTAGATGTAATGGATTTAGAAAATATGCGAAAACTTGCGAAAGACTTTGGTGCTGATACAATGATGCACATGGCTGCATTGTTATCTGCTACAGCTGAAGCGAAGCCTTTGCTAGCTTGGAACTTGAATATGGGTGGCCTTGTTAATGCGTTAGAAACGTCTCGTGAACTTGGTCTACAATTCTTTACCCCAAGCTCTATCGGTGCATTCGGTCCCTCTACACCAAAAGACAATACCCCTCAAGATACTTTGCAACGTCCAACAACGATGTACGGGGTGAATAAAGTAGCTGGTGAATTACTATGTGATTACTACTTCCAAAAATTCGGAGTGGATACGCGTGGCGTTCGATTCCCAGGATTGATTTCGTACGTAACTCCTCCTGGTGGAGGAACGACGGATTACGCCGTGGATATTTACTATAAAGCGTTAGAAGAAGGTAAATATACCTCATATATTGAAAAAGGAACTTTTATGGACATGATGTACATGCCGGATGCTCTTCAAGCGATTGTCGATCTAATGGAAGCGGATGCTAGTAAACTTGAGCATCGAAATGCCTTCAACGTTACCGCGATGAGCTTCGAGCCTGAGCAAATTGCAGCATCAATTCGCAAACATATACCTAATTTTGAAATGAACTATGAAGTAGACCCGATTCGTCAAACGATTGCCAATAGCTGGCCAGATTCTATTGATGCAAGTGCTGCAAAAGCTGAGTGGGGATTTAAAGTGCAATATGATTTAGATGAAATGACAAAAGATATGCTAGAGAAATTAGCAGCTAAAATGAAGTAGAAGTAAGTATTACTAATCAAAGCATGCTCCTTGAAGTGAGCACGCTTTGTTTTTTTGTGAACTATCTCTGTTAACTTATTCTTCTTATCAGTAAAAAAAGCTGACACCCTGTTCAAACAGGACGTCAGCTTTTTACTTTCAAATAAATAACTTTAAGTTATTGGTAAGACATTTCCTTAATTAAAACAATAAATGAGCAACACCAGCAATGATTGGTAATGCAATGATTGTACGTAGAATGAAAATAATCAACAAGTCTAAAATGTTCACGGGAATTTTAGATCCTAATAGCAATCCACCGACTTCAGACATGTAAATTAATTGTGTAACCGATACAGCTGCAATAACGAATCGAGTTAATTCAGATTCAATCATTTCGCCACCTAAAATGGCTGGAAGGAACATGTCGGCAAACCCAACCACAATTGTTTGAGCCGCTACAGCCGCTTCAGGAATTCCTAGGACCATTAACAACGGCTCAAACGGTTTTCCTAACCACACGAATACATCTGTGTAAGTTGCAAGAATAAGCGCGATTGTACCAAATGCCATAACGACAGGTGCAACACCCATCCACATATCTAATACATTTTTTAGACCATCTTTTATAAATTCAACAATTGAACGGTTTTTATTTGCCTTCGTTAAAGCATTTTCTAAACCATGAGATACTAAATTGTAACCTTCAGGAAGTGCTTCGTCAGTCACGTCATATGGACGACCATCAATATATTCATCAGGCTTACGAGACAATGGGAATATGCGTGGCATAATAAATGCTAAAACAATCCCAGCAAACACGACAGTAGCGTAAAATGGAAGGAAGTAACTTCCTAAACCAATTTCTTCAATAACAACGATTGAGAACGTGATCGATACAACAGAGAAGGTTGTTCCGATAATCGCTGCTTCTTTTTTTGTATAAAAGCCTTCTTCATACTGCTTGCTTGTTAATAAAACCCCAATTGTTCCGTCACCAATCCATGAAGCTAATGCATCGATTGAAGAACGACCCGGTAATTTGAAAAGGGGACGCATGATTTTAACCATCATCGTACCAAAGAATTCAAGTAAACCAAAGTTTAATAGCAAAGGTAACAGTAGTCCAGCAAATAAGAAAATTGTAAATAAGAATGATAATAACCCAGTAGGTGATAAGAGCAATCCACCGGTATCACCACTTCGAACCATTTCTGGTCCAATGTTAGCAACAACCATTACTGCAAAGACCGCACCAGTGATTCGAACAATGGTCCAAAACCAATTCACTTGAAATAGTTTTTCAAAAAATGTTTGATCTTCAGGATTTGCATCCTTTTTAAATAAATAAAGAATGGAACCAAGTGCCGCTAGAATCATGACGATGGTAACTGTCCATGGCATAATCGGTTCAACTAAACCCGCAACCAAGTTTGCTAAAATGGCAACTGGAATCTTCCATTCGCCTGCAAATTTGAATGGAATCATGAATAAGAATATTCCGATAATTGAAGGTACTAAGAACAATAACCATGTAGATAGTGAAAACTTCTTCAAATCTGACGCCCCCTAAGTTGAATAATTATTCAGTTTGTTAATTCTCAAATAATGATACTTGTCGAAATAGAAAATGTAAACACTTCTTTATAAAGAGAATTTGATACATGGACAAGAAAAAACCTGAAAATACCATTTAAAAAGGTATTTTCAGGCGTTCGTTAAAATTCAGTTTCAAAATCTTCGTGCCAGCGATAGTTGAAAAATCGTTCATATGTTAACCAATTCTCAGCTTCAGGTTCTCCCTCAGCCAAGCGTTTTTCCATTTCTGCTAACATCCATGCTGTTTGTGAAATATGTGCACGCATTGCACCTAATTTTTGTTCACGTGTTTCTTTAATATCGTGAATTACATCAGGTTCTCCTAATTGATCCTTCGTATTGTTAGCAAAAGCGACGGCATATAATTTTGGACGATCCACTTCTTTTATTCGACGTACAGCGCGAACAACAGCACGTGCAGTTGCTTCGTGATCAGGATGAACTGCATAATTCGGATAGAACGTAATGACTAGTGAGGGGTTAGTTTCATCTATTAGCTTTGTCATCATTTGAACCATTTCCTCGTCATCTTCAAACTCTACGGTTTTATCTCGTAATCCCATCATACGTAAATCGGTCAACCCCATTGCTTTTGCTGCATCTAATAACTCTTGTTTTCTGATATGTGGAAGTGATTCCCGTGTAGCAAATGGTGGATTTCCGAGATTACGGCCCATTTCTCCTAGTGTTAGGCACGCATACGTGACGGGAATGCCTTGTTTTATATAATTAGCGATTGTCCCTGATACACCAAATGCTTCATCATCCGGGTGGGGGAAAACAACTAAAACATGTCTTTCGTGTGGAAGTGTCATTTTGGTTCCTCCTTCTTAATACGTAAATGGGGTTTCGCTAATTTGAAGAGCTACTGCTAATTTACCTGTAGAGTCATGACCAGCCATTAATAAGCGACCGTGCTCATCGAGTTCATAGTGAGTAATTCCTTGCGCATAAACCCATCCGTGAGGTAATTTAAGCCCCACTCGGTGTGGATTGTCTCCCACAACTTTTCCTAATTCATAACGAACGACAATATTGCGAATAAAAGCACCTGCATTAAATACAGTTTCGTCAAAATGTGACGCATAAGCCCCATTTGTCGTTTCAAGGTGAATATAAACATCTTTATTAGCAAAGGAATTCAACAATTCCTGCAACTTTTCGACTTGTACAATTTCCATTCGATAATTCCTCCTACTCACTTTCAAAGTCCTAACACTAAGTATAGTAAATTCGAATGATGAAAGCGATTAGCTTGCTTGAGAAAATCAATGAGGAAATTTTTCGTAACTCGAAATGGAAACATGATATTATCGAACTATCAGATTTTATTGAATTAATTAGCAGATAAGGATTCAGAGTAACTTCAGGAGGATACATACATGAAAGGTTTTCTACAATGGGTGATCCAATTTATCGTTGCGCTCATCAGTATTTTACTGATAAGCGGGGCTCCTTTATTAATTGCAGGCTTTCAAAATTTATTTTTAGGAGGAACATTGGTAAGTTATGATCCAATGTTCGGAGATCCGCCCAAATCGATTGCTTATGAATGGGCAGGGCTCTTTGGAAACTCGTTCCGTTATTTGCAAGGAGCACCCTGGCTTCCGTTAGCACCTGCGATTAGTTTTGCACTCGGCATACTTGCAATTGCCGCAATGATTGAAGGGTATACGCGAGCAACGAATGGTCAAGTCAACATGAAAAGACGGAAAAAAATGAAGTACGTTTCAGAAGAAGTGGTCGAGTGGAACCAACAACAACTAAAAGGAAAATTAGTATTGCTTCAGTCAAGTAAAAACAAATAAGGTAGCTAAAAAGGAAACCAAAATTCGGTTTCCTTTTTTTAAAAGATAAGAAAGTACATAATTTTCATTCCATGGGCTCACTGCTTATAGATTTTTTAATGAAGATAGTCCGTTTAAAGCGTATATTTTTTGATGAGCATAATTACTTGCATGAATTTCTAATGAACCATGAACAACAGATAAGGTCTAAAGTTCAGACTGGAAACTACTGGGCTTTCGCGTGTAGAATCCGAGATTGAGTGAAAGATCTGTGTTTGAACGTGAAAGCTATCGCTTTGGAAGTGAAAGATTACCACTTGAACGTGAAAGCCCTCCTAAAAGAGATGGAATTGGAGATGTTCCAGTAGAAGCGTAGCGAAAAGAGCTAATTGGTGTTGCTTAAGCAGACTTGAGTAGTGATGGCGCGAACGGAAAAATGGTGTAACGCCAAAAAAATGATCTTTTGCGCCAATTAAGTAATCCTTGCGCCATATTATTAGGGTGAAACGACATATTCCATGCTTCTATCGCCATAATAATCGAGTGAAACGCCATAAAAAAACACACCATCATTTTGGATGGTGTGTCACATTCATTCTTCTATATTTCAGATGTTGTGATTTCAGGTGCACCGAAACGTGTTTTCGCTCCGTGCATAACTGGTCCAACATATTCGTTTAATTTCCAACCGTTTGCAATTGCAGCTGAAACGAATTTTTTCGCTTCTAATACGGATTCGTCTACTGCTAGTCCATTTGCTAGGTTCGCCGTAATAGCTGCTGCGAATGTACAACCCGCTCCATGGTTATAAGAAGTATCCGTCTTTTCTGCTTCTAACAAGGTGAATGTTGAACCGTTATAGAATAAGTCAACTGCTTTCTCATGCTTCAGTTGTTTGCCGCCTTTAATGACCACGTTTTTAGCACCAGCCGCATGAATTTTTTCAGCAGCACGCTTCATGTCATCAATTGTAGTTAAATTTCCTAGTCCAGAAAGTTGACCCGCTTCAAACAAGTTCGGAGTCACAACTAATGCTCTAGGTAAAAGAGTTTGAACCATCGCTTCTACGTTTTCAGGGAATAACGCTTCGTCTTCACC
>JBFIXW010000041.1:0-15933 GCA_041605715.1 Paenisporosarcina sp. | reverse complement strand
TAACGCCAAATAATCATCAAGTACCGCCAAAATAATGGTAAGTTGCGCCAAATTATCACTCTTTATCGCCAAATTCCGCTCACTAAACGCCATATTATTAAAGGATATCGCCAAATTAATCAGTAGATCAAGAACTTTAAAGAAGGAAGCTTCTGCCAGAGCAGAAGCCTCTAAATATCGTCTAACGAAAAATAATCATCAAGTATCGCCAAAATAATGGTAGGTTGCGCCAAATTATCACTTCGTACCGCCAAATTCCGCACACTAAACGCCATATTAATCAAAGGATATCGCCAAATTATTCCGCAGCAGACTAAGTCCAAGAAGGAAGCTTCTGCCAGAACAGAAGTACCCTATTTAAAAACCAGAATAGCCCAATCTCAAATAGAGATTGGGCTTATTAGACACTGCAAGCTTGAAGTACTTATTTTATTCGCATACTCCTAAAAATACGTCTGCTACACACTCAATGCCGCAGAAGCAATTTAAGTCAACTGTGATACAGCTATCAGAAGGTCGGAAATTACGAACCTTACAAATTTGGCTGAGTTTCAGTTTCGTACCACATTCATCTAGAAGATTTACTTCGTGGTTATGTCGATCAAGTGGCTCTAGTACTCGAAGAGTTGCACAGCAACCGTCAAATACGTCCTCGACACGGAAAAATACGGAGAAGCAGTCACAGTCGTGATAATCGTTATCGCGGAAGAATGCTTTAAAAGGGGTACCTTCTTTCGTTAAAAGCATGAATACGCGAGTATCGGCTTGATTACGTGAAGGGCTTACAAGTCCTCCTAGTGGTTCTAAAAAGCAATTCGTAGGGCAAACCGGACAATCATTATCGACTACAGCGTCTTGAATGTCTTTAATTGCGCGTACGACGTCACAAATGCAGCGACCTGTGGTGATTCCAGCTACTGTAGATGTTGATTCCAAGTTACGTCCACATCCCATTTTATTTTCACCTCGCTTTCTTTCAAAGTCTTTATAATTTATGTTAATTCGAATAAAGAAACAGGGCTATTCGACCTTTATTACATAAACTTTCTTTTTCAACTCATACTAAGAAAAAAGGTGATTAACATGAAAAAATTAGGCGGGTTGATTTTAGCTATTTCACTGCTATTAAGCGGATGTTCAAGTGATCCACAGATTGATTTGCTTCATGCCAAGCAGGATGAACAAGAGTTAGAAACTTTGCGGTTCATATTAGAAGACGAGGAGAAAATGAGTGAATCTGTTGGGGTATTTTTCGATCATCAAGTCATTGTAGCTGTTCAAGTGCACCCGCTATCCAAATTTAGAAAAGAAAAAATCGAGAAGCGCATTTCTGATGAATTGAAAAAAAAATTCCCGAATCACGAGATCTTTGTTTCGAGTGATTTGAAAATCATGTGGGAATTAAAAGACTTGGTCGACCAGCACCCATCTGAGGAAGAATTGAAAAAATCGTTGGCCGACATCCAGTCTTTAGCTAAGGAGGCAACATAATAATGGATGCGAAGTCATATCAACCGATTGTGGATCAGATTGCCCCAAAACGACCAGTCTTGAAAAATTGTATGACAGCCTTTTTAACTGGCGGTATTATTTGTGCAATCGGTCAGCTCATTTCGTATGTATATATGTACTTTTTTAATTTCACCGAACGTACAGCCAGTAATCCAACTGTTGCGACAATGGTGTTTATCGCCATGTTATTAACAGGTTTCGGCCTTTATAAAAAAATAGGTCAATTTGGCGGTGCAGGTTCTGCGGTTCCGGTAACAGGGTTTGGAAATGCTGTAATTTCAGCTGCGATTGAACATAAATCTGAAGGATTCATTTTAGGCGTTGGTGGCAATATGTTTAAACTAGCTGGCGCTGTAATTGTGTATGGCGTATTTTCTGCTTTTGTCGTTGCATTGTTTAAGACAATTTTAGTGTCGATGGGAGTGCTAGAGTGGTCATGAAATCACGCCTTCTAACTTTTCAATCGAGACCCACGATTATTTCCACTGCTGTAACAGCAGGTCCACTGGAAAAACAAAGTGTATTTCATTCTTCTTTTGATGTCATTTATGATGACGAACGGACGCATTTAAAGACGAATGAACAAGGAAATGCACAATTAATAGAAGATACATGTTTACTTGCCGTTCGAAAAGCGGGACTGGAAATAGCGGATATCGACGTTTTACTTGGTGGAGATTTAGTAAACCAAATGACGCCTACTAATTTTGCAGCGAGGGAACTTGCTATCCCGTATTTGGGAATGTTTTCTGCTTGCGCAACATCCGTTTCATCTTTAATAACCGGAAGTGTTTTAATTGAATCTAACCTTGTAGAAAACGTGTTATTTGGATCGTCGAGTCAGCATAATGCGGTTGAACGACAATTCCGCTATCCGATTGAATATGGTGCACAAAAGCCACCAACAGGTCAATGGACTGTTACAGCAGGTGGTTTCGGCGTTTTGTCTCATTCGAAAAGCAATCTTCCGTATGTTCAGTCAGCAACTATAGGACAAGTTGTTGACTGTGAATGTACAGACCCACTAGATATGGGAAGTGCGATGGCACCTGCAGCATTCGATACAATTCAAACTCATTTAAATGAAAACGGGAATGATGTGCCTTATGATCTTGTTATGACAGGGGATTTAGGCAAAACGGGTTTTGCAATTTTACAAGAACTTATGAAAAAAAGTGGACTTACTTCTTATCCAGTCAAAGTATATCGTGATGCAGGAGCTGAATTTTATGGCAATAAATCAGAGTTCCGCTCAGGTGCAAGTGGAGCTGGATGTTCTGCTTCCGTGTATTTTGGTCCGATTTATAATGATTTATTAGCCAGAAAAATAAAAAAAGTACTATTAGTTGCAACAGGAGCTTTGCTGTCGCCGCTCTCTTTCCAACAAGGAGAGACGATTCCATGCATTGCACATGCTGTTGAACTTTGCATAGATTGAGGTGTAGGGATGATACTTTCAACCATTATTGCGTTTGTAGTTGGTGGACTTGTTTGTGTAGTAGGTCAATTATTATTTGACGTAGCAAAGTTAACACCTGCACATACTTTGAGCCTGTTAGTTGTTGTAGGATCCGTACTAGATGGGTTTGGTTTATACGAACCGTTTATCGATTTTGCTGGTGCAGGGGCCACGATTCCCATTATGTCTTTTGGTAACTCATTAACCCATGGCGCATTACAAGAGGCGGAGAAGCATGGCATCATCGGTGTATTAACAGGAATGTTCGAAGTAACAAGTTCAGGAATTAGTGCCGCTATTCTTTTCGGGGTCATTGGTGCACTACTGTTTAAATCAAAAGGAAACATCTAATAAGGAATTTGCCCTCCTCAATCCTATTTGCTCGCATATTCTAGGTCGAATAGGAAAGGGGGGAAATAACATGTACGGATGCTGTAATCCTTATGATGACTACAAGTCTAATAACGGGTCTACGTTTGTTCTAATCGTCGTACTTTTCATCCTATTAATCATAGTTGGTAAAAGTTTTTGTTAGGAGGGAATCGTATGCATGATTCATTTTTTAAGAAAATCGAACAAAAAACCGGCGTTTCAATGGATGAAGTTTTCACTTTAGCCAACGCTATTCAGTTCGCTGACTTTTCAGATGAAAAACAGGTAAAGAAAATTGTTCGCAAAGTTTCTAAACTAGCGGGAAAACCACTAACTAAAGAGTTTGAACAACAGATTGTTGAGTCTGTTATTCAAAAAGGAAACAAAATTGATTTAAATGAAATATCTTCAATGATAAACAAAAATAATTAGTTTTGGTTTTGACGGACATAAAAGCGGGTAAAGTATCGTATAACATGGTAACAGAAGGAGGATGACGACGATGGGTTACATCTTACCGATTCAACCAATTCAATCTCAACAATATGCAAATAGATTGCAAATGAGCAATTATGACTTTGCATACATTAATGCCGTTCAACCAATAAAAATGAAATCGCTATTTGATGATCAATTGGATGAGCGTTCAAAACAACTTGAAGAGGAAGATAATTCAATATCTGTCTCATCGCATTCTTTCCGACAAGCTGTACCATATAAGGGATTCATTCAACCGAACCCTGTCAATCTATCTCCTGAAATCGCTAAAGTTAACGGTAAAGGAAATCAAATTAACGCATATATTTAGTCGCTCATTAACGTTTTCTCATTTTAACGAGAAAGCGTTTTTTTTTGAGGTTAGTAGATTACTAATGACAAGCAAAGAAGTCACCAGTTTCATGAAAAACACTAGATTTTCTTGAACATAAAAGTAGCGCACACATTCAAAATGTGTGCGCTACTTATTTGGTTAATTTAATATCTTTTCCATCGTTCGATGAGGAATACCAGCATCTAAAAATTCAGGTGAAGTAATTTTATAATTTAACTTTTCATAAAATGGAATGGCATAGGATTGTGCATTCAATTTTACAGTTGACAGTCCAGCTTGTAATGCATACTCTTCCATCTTCTCCATCATCAAGTTTCCAAGATGTTTTCCTCGATAGTCTGATAAGATGCAAACTCGCTCTACTTTGGCAATGCCAGTTTCAGGTTCACGAATGCGACCTGCTCCAATAGGTTGAGAACCATCATAAGCTATAAAATGAGTGGCATAAGAATCATGTTCATCAAGTTCTAAATGGACAGGAACATTTTGTTCTTCAACAAATACTAGCTGTCTAACGTGAAAAGCGTCCTTACGTTCTTGTTCAGTTTCTACTCGTTTTGCTGAAATCAATTATTTCCAGCTCCAGACAATCGGAATGTTTCATATACCGTCCAAGAACCATCTTCTAATTGGTATAACAAGTGCAATCGATCTATCGTTTCTTCATGTTCTACGCCAACCATCTTTAATTGACCAAAAATATCATCGTGTTCACCTGAAGCCATTTTTTGAGCAATGGTAATATGTGGAACGAAGGCGTATTCTGCTTGATTACCTAAAGCATCTGAGTGCAAATCTTTATGAAGTTCAAGAAGTTCTTCGGTAGGTTCCACTTTAAAGTAAATTGCGTTTGTAACAGGTGAGAATGAACTCACTCGTGACGTTTTTAAAGAAAAGGGTTTATGACGTTTTACAACTTCACCGATTTGAGTGGATAGCTTTTCGATTTCTTCATCATTCGCTTCAAATACGCCTTTGACAGTCATATGTGGTGTGATAAGAGAATAATGTGGGTCATAACGTTTGCGGTATGAGTTAGCTAAATCTTGTAGTTTTTTCGATGGAAATGCAACGACTCCGTATTTCATCATCAAAAACCTCCTTCTTAGTTGAATGTAATCATACTTATATTATAGCAAAGATTTCGGAATTGGCATTCAATTAACGTATTAGTGACCGAAATTCATTTGAAGTGCCCGTTTCATATCCGGTTGCCAATGTTTCCAAGTATGGTCTCCGTTAAATTCGTCATAGAACACTGAAAAACCTCTTTCTACCATCAATGAATTCAAAACTCGATTCGGTTTTAGGAAGTTTTCCACTTCTCCACGAGTCGTTTTCACTTCATCTTCCTTTAAGCCGATGATGTGATAGACCGAGAAAGCATGGGGGGCGCGAGCATGTTTAACCTTTTCTAAAACCGCTTCATTTACTAGTGGTGAATGAAGAATGACTTTCCCAAAAATATTTGGATATTTGACTGCTGCTAATAAAGATACAGTTGCAGCTAAAGAGTCCCCAATTAAAGCACGTCCCATACCAATTTGGTAAGTTGGATATGTAGCATCTAAATAGGGAACGAGTTCATGTGCTAAAAACCGTAAATAAGCATCATGCTGTTCGCCGTCTGGATGATATTTTTTTAGACGATCTTCGACACTCTTATATGGAACGCCAACGACAATAATATTTTCAATTTCGTTATTTTCAAGTAATTCATCAGCTACACGAGGAATACGTCCTAATTGAAAATAATCTTTACCGTCTGAGGCTATTAAAACTGTATATTTATAAAGAGGTGAATAATTAGAGGGTATGTAAATAAGTAGTTGCATCTCTTCTTGTAAAGCTTCACTAAATAGTGTGATATCTTGGATTGTTCCTTTTGACATATGACGAAATCCTCCTAGGTATTAACGGTATAGAAATTGTAACATAATGCAGTCGGAAGGTATAATAATGAGTAGGGAAATGAATGTTCTGAAGAAATGGAGATGAAAAGATGGATCAATCACAACCAAGAGTGCATTCGAATGCAGTATATGAAGCTACGAAGGAAGCATTATTAAGACGAGGGGTCACGATTCAAGAAATAGCGAATATCGTTTTTGAAATGCAAATTGCATATAACATTGGACTAACGATTGAGCATTGTATCGAATCAGTGGAAAGTGTCTTGAAGAAACGAGAAATGCAACATGCCATTTTAGTTGGTGTAGAGTTAGATGAATTGGCTGAAAAAAAAATGTTATCTGCTCCACTACAACAAATTGTTGAAGCCGATGAAGGATTATTCGGAGTAGATGAAACAATCGCACTAGGTTCTGTATTTACATACGGGAGTATAGCCGTCACTACGTTTGGCCATTTGGATAAAAATAAAATTGGTATTATCAAAAAGTTGGATACAAAGATTGGCAATGGAATCCATACATTTTTAGATGATTTGGTAGCGAGTGTAGCAGCTTGTGCTTCTTCAAGGATTGCACATCGAACGCGAGATTTAGAAGAACATAATGAGACATTTGAGGATATTTCACCAGAAGAAACTGCACCTGAGACAAAAGTTGAGGGTACAACAACATAATCAAATGGTAAAAAATGTATTTACGGTTATCGAAATATTACCTATTATAAAATAATTCGTGCTAGAATATAAATCGGAAGACGAATCATATTTAAGGGGGACAACCATTTATGAAAAAGAAAAAAGTAGGATTCCTTGCAGCGTTAGGGTTATCTGCAACTCTATTACTAGGCGCATGTAATTCAGGCTCAGGCGGAGATTACGAGTTTATCAGTATTGTTACTGGTGGTACGACTGGTACTTATTATTCACTCGGTGGAACACTGGCAAACATTATTTCTGAAGAAGCTGGTGTGGAAACAACTGCTGAAGTTTCTCAAGCTTCTGCAGCTAACATGACAGCGCTTAAAGATGGAAAAGCTGAAATTGCATTTGTTCAAACAGATATCGCTTACTATGCAACTGCTGGCGAATTAATGTTTGAAGGCGATGCAATCGATTCAATTGCTGCAATCGGTGCGCTATACCCAGAAACCGTACAATTGGTTACTACAGCTGATACTGGAATTGCCTCTTATGAAGATCTTAAAGGTAAAAAAGTATCTGTAGGTGCTCCTGGTTCAGGAACATTCGCTAATGCTGAACAACTTTTAGAAATTCACGGTTTGACAATGGATGATATTGATGCACAAAACTTAGACTTTGGCGAATCACAAGAAAGTTTGCAATCAGGTCAAATTGATGCTGCATTCATTACTTCAGGAACTCCAACTGGTGCAGTTGAAAGCTTAAATGCAACAACTGAAGTGGTTATTGTCCCTGTTGAAGATGCGAAAGCTGATGAATTAATTGAAAAGTACCCTTATTACGCTAAAGAAACAATTCCTGCTGGAACATATGGTATGGCTGGTGAAGTACCAACTGTTTCTGTTCTTGCAATGTTAGCTGTTACAAAGGATCTTCCTGATGATTTAGTTTATAAGATTACAAAAGCAATTTACGAAAACACGGATCAAATTCAACATCCTAAAGGTGCATTTATCAAAGCTGAAACAGCTTTAGATGGAATCGATATCGATGTACACCCAGGTGCTCAAAAGTACTTTGATGAAGTAAATAAATAAGATTCAAATAAGACGATGAAGCAATTGCTTCATCGTCCTTTCTTCTAAAACATATTTGAACAAGCAGAAAATGTCTCACTCATGTCCTAAAATTGGACAAGGTGGGTTTTTCTAATGAAATGAGGTTATTCCATTGAAACAGAGCAAGTTAATAATTGGAGTAACTATTTTTTTGTCTACCCTAATCATTTTGCTGGTTCCATATCGTTGGAGCTTTGTATTCTTCGAGCAACGGACTACAAATCCAGTTGCCTATCTTCCTCTAAACGATGAGAAGACCTTTCACATTCGCTATACCCATTCAATTCATTTATCAGATGTCTTCGAAACGTATAAAATAACAGATGACCAACAAATACAAACTTTCTCTCTAGAATATGAAGATTTTGCAATCGGAATGCCTTCAGGTGCTGGAGAAGGAGAAACATTTTTCGAACGAGATGGGAAGTATTACATAACCAATATGTCTCAAGTATTTCCATCTATTAGTATGTTGGTAGGAGATGTTAATAAAGACCTTGCTTTTAACTACAATAACAACGAATATAATTTAAAGGACTACTTAATTAGAGGAGAGACGTATACGTTTCAAGTTGCGCGCTTATCCCTATTGGACCAACTGAGAGGAGCGAGGATTCGTGAGTGATAAAACAAAACATCCAGAAAAACATGAACAGTTCGAACAGTTAACTGACGAACAACAACGTGAAATATTAGAGAAGTATGATCCTGAATCGAATACACGAGACTTAAAAGGCATTATGTTAAAAGTTGTATTTTTTGGATTGCTAGCCTTTTCTTTATTCCAAGTGTACACAGCCATTTTTGGCCAATACACAGCTTATATTCAGCGGTCCATCCATTTAGGCTTTGCCTTATCATTAATTTTCTTGCTGTTCCCGGCAATTAAAAAAGGCGATCGAAGTAAACGAAACCGAATTCCTTTTTATGATTACATTTTATCGGTTTTATCCATTGGAGTCGGTTTATACTGGCCAATTATGTACAACGACTTAGTATTTCGAGTAGGTAATGTAACTACTCCTGATTTAATTGTTGGTGTATTAGCGATTTTGCTAGTTTTGGAAGCAACTCGAAGAGCGGTTGGTCTACCAATCACGATTATCTCTTCTGTATTTATAATTTACACGTTCTTTGGTCGTTATTTCCCAGGTTTCTTGGCTCACCGTGGTCAAGATTTAGAAAGTGTTGTTCAACTGATGTTCTTTACAACGGATGGTATTTTAGGTACTCCGTTAAGCGTATCTGCAACGTTCATATTCGTATTCTTGTTATTTGGAGCGTTTTTAGTAAAGACCGGTGTGGGTCAATATTTTAATGATTTAGCCGTTGCTTTTGCAGGACATTTAATTGGTGGACCTGCTAAAGTAGCTATTTTCTCAAGTGCATTGCAAGGAACAATCTCAGGAAGTTCTGTAGCGAACGTAGTTACATCAGGATCATATACGATTCCAATGATGAAAAAACTTGGCTATAAAAAAGAATTTGCCGGTGGTGTAGAAGCAGCAGCTTCTACTGGTGGACAAATTATGCCTCCAATCATGGGTGCAGCAGCATTCTTAATGGTTGAATTTATAGGTGGAATTCAATATTGGGATATTGCAAAAGCAGCAGCAATTCCAGCACTGCTTTATTTCACAGGTATTTGGATTATGACTCACTTTGAAGCAAAACGAGTTGGATTAAGAGGGTTAACACCAGAAGAAATGCCAAACCGTAAAGAAGTCTTAAAGAAAATTTACCTACTGCTTCCGATCGTTGGAATTATCGTAATGTTATTTAACAATATACCTACGATGCAAGCAGCTTTGTACGGTATTTTATTAACGATTATTGTAAGTTCATTTAATAAAGAAACGCGTCTTGGATTTAAAGATATTATTGAAGCTCTAGTAGACGGAGCTCGAACTGCACTTGCCGTAGCAGCAGCAACTGCAGCTGCAGGTATTATCGTAGGTGTTGTTGTAAAAACAGGACTAGGATTAAGTTTAGCTAATGGACTTGTTTCTGCATCTGGTGGGAATGTATTGCTAACGCTGTTCTTTACGATGTTAGCTGCAATTGTTTTAGGTATGGGATCACCGACTACAGCGAACTACGTTATTACGTCGACAATTGCAGCGCCAGCAATTATTACATTATTAATGCTGGATTCACCTGAAGGTGCCGTGGTACCTATCGCTGTTGCATTGTCAGCACATTTATTCGTATTCTATTTTGGTATTATTGCCGATATTACACCACCAGTTGCATTAGCAGCATTTGCAGCATCAGGTGTTTCTGGTGGCGATCCAATCAAAACAGGTGTAACTTCAGCAAAACTCGCAATTGCCGCATTCATTATTCCATATATGTTTGTGCTTTCTCCTGAGTTGTTAATGATTGATACGACTATTCCACAATTGATATGGGTATTAATCACAGCTATATCGGGTATGATCGCAATTGGTGCTGGAATGATTGGATATTGGTACCGTGATGTGAAGTGGTATGAGCGTATATGGGCGGTTATCGCTGGACTATTGCTTATTTACCCTGAAGGTATTTCCGACACAATTGGCTTGATTATGTTTGTATCAATATTTGCATTACAATATTTCACACGTGATAAAAGTCATGACAAAGTAAAAGCTGCACCAGTAGCTTAAAATGAGAAACCGAAAGTAACGGCTATGTTGCCGATGCATTCGGTTTTTTTGTAACTAATTTTATTTAGTTACTAAAAATAGTTTTACATATGATATGATTTATTTATCAAGTTATCATATTATTACCATTTTTAGGTAAAAGGAGATTGACCATGAATTTACAAGAATTAGCTACGAAAATAAATACGTGTGTAGAAGATGTTGATTTAGTTGCCGCTCGTAAGTATATGGAAGAAAACAAAGAGTTGCTGAAAGACAATAAAAGCTTATTAAAAAGAAATGCCAGAGAATTGTTCGATTTTCTGTTAAATGCTTCTGAATCTAATTCAAAGCCCTTATCTAGAGAAGAGGTAGCAGCAACCAATGCCATCAACTTATACGCTACTAGGTTTGATATAAGAGGTTTAAAGATTGCTGTGAAAAATCATAGTGAGTTGCTTCTTCGAGAGGACATAACACCATATTTGAATAAAGACGCGAGAATATTACTAGAAGGCATGGGAGCAATACAAAAAAGTAACTAAATACTAATACATAATGAGCAATTCTTCTCTAGAACAATTAGAGGGGAATTGTTTTTTTTTACTAAAAAATTGTATGCATTTTATTGGATTCAGTTTAAAAAAACGTAGCTTCACCACTTTTTGTGCAGACTATGTTTTTCTAATTGTATTGGAATGAATAAGAATCACTACGAATACAATAGTACAAAGCTAGTAGGAAAGGAGGGAAAGAGTTGTTTGAAGTTTACAATATTGCCATTATTCCATTGATTCTTGGATTGGTCGAATTGTTTAAACGTGCGGGAGTATCGAATAGATTCTCACCATTTGTAGCTGTTATTTTAGGCGTGTTAGCTGGAATCTTTTATATCACGACAGATATTAAGCAAGGGATCATTATCGGACTTATGCTAGGTTTATCTGCAAGTGGATTATATAGTGGATCTAAAAACTTTGTGCAAGGAAGCGGGAAATAATCTCATAGCACGTATTTCCCTAAGATTAAAGAATAATGGTGGTCGGCTATTTCTTTCGCTTTCCGCGGACGAAACGCAAACCTCCTCGGTTCATCTGTCAATGACAGTTGAGCCTTAGGGGCCTAGCGTATTTCGTTTCTCCGCAGGAGTCTTCAGAAATAGCAGACCACTTTTCTATTAAATAGCGATACACGCTTATAAAAGCTAAATTTTGATGTACATAATGCTATTCAATACATAGTAAGAAATGTTCAAGTGAAGTTCAGCGAAAGCTCGCGACTCCAACGAAATTAACGTGTCTAGGTGAGAGCCCGCAGTGAGCACAGCTAATGAGGAAGCTCTCAGAACGCCCCGTAGAAAGCTTCCAGCTGCAGCGAACTAGATGAATGTAGCTTATATATTATTTACTATATTTTTTGATCTGTGTACTTGATTCATCTGTTTCATGCATGTAGATTCACAGAAAATAAACCCAAATAGGTTGTTCATGTATTTTATTATGAAAAATTGCTCATTCTAGTGTTGTGGGCAACCACTTAGGGAATAAGTTAATTACAAAGGATTTTATTCGAAGGGGATATGAACATGAATGACCGATTATTAGAAAGTTTAGGAGAATATTTTGTTTATCACAGCGTTTTAGAACGATGCGGATTAACGTTCGAACAATTTATTGATAAATGGGAAAAAGGAATGTGGCAAGGATTTTAAATCCCTTGCCAAATTTTTTTTTTATTTAATAACCTCCGCGTTCATCTACATGGTGATTGTTTTGACCGTCTTTCACATGTAGTTCTTTCTTTTTTTCTTCAGACAAACCCAAACCGTTCCCAATAGGTTGAGCGTTATTTACTTCATGAATGTTGGTTTGACTGTATGTTTCTTTGGACTCATTCACTTTCTTTTCCATTTCATCTCATCCTTTCAATTATGAAATAAACCATTAATGGTATGTACAACTACTTTCTTTTCATACACTTTAGATTTAAAAATACCGCTTTGCCAAGTGGCGAAGCGGTTCTGAATTTGTTCGCATGAAGTTGATTTAGTTCCATTTTAAACGAACTTGTTCGTTCTCTTTACCTTGATATTTAAAAGCAGTTAGAACCAAAAAAAATTGTAAAAATGCATACTCTTTTACAAATTGGGGTAATAGATAAATAGCCACAGCGGTTTAACGCCTAACGTTAAGTCTTCTTCCTTTATTACCAGGAATTAAGAAGACTTAATGGGAGGTGTTAAATGAGAAAAGTTCAAGGAATTAAAAGCCTTAGGGTCTACCTTGACTCTGTTGATTATCCACTATCTGAAGAAAAGCTAAGTTCCCTAGTTCAAAATGGAGCTATACCGCATACCATTCCTATTCGAAATATGATTATTTTTGACTTAGCTCATATAGATTGGTGGGTCTCAGAAAGGCGACAAAATAGTAATTAAAAGAAGCCCTGCTCATTTGAGTGGGGCTTTCTTGAGCTTAGATTAAGGAATCTGTAACGTCTGAAACTGGATATTTATGTTAACATATTGATAGTTTCATAATTTTTAGTCTATTATTTTAATAAAATCTAATTTGAAAAGTAGGTATCCATTTGTATACATATAGTCTCTTAGAAAGATTTTTATTTACACCTACCTATCTAAATAAATCGAAGTTAATAGCTGTACTTAATGGTAAGACCGTATTAATCACTGGTGCAAGTTCAGGCATTGGGGAACAATTAGCGTATGATTTGGCCGATGCACATTGTCATTTAATTTTAGTTGCACGAAGAGAAGAAAAGTTAGTACTAATAAAAAATGAAATTGAAAAATCCGTAGCTAAAGTAAGCATATATCATGCGGATCTTCGAAATTCTGAACAGCTACATGGCTTATTATCATTTCTTCACCAACTAGAAGACGGGATTGATATGATTGTAAGCAATGCAGGGTTGTCCATTAAGAGGTCCATTCAAGATTCGTTAGAACGATCCCATGATTTTAACCGAACCATGGCTATTAATTATTTTGCACCGGTACATTTGTTGTTATCGTTAATTCCGATTTTAAAAAAGAAACAAGGACACATCATTAATATTTCGACTGTAAATGCCTTATTAACGCCAGTTCCTTTTTGGGCAGCTTATCAAGCTTCTAAATCAGCATTTGATGTGTGGTTCCGTTCAGCTGAACCTGAATTAAATGCAATGGGAATCTCAACAACATCTATTTATTTGCCATTAGTCAAAACTCCGATGATTGAGCCAACAGCTGCATATAAAAAAGCACCGGCTATGTCATCTAAGCATGTTGCTCAAATTATTAGCAAATCCTTTTATACAAAAAGGAAGAGATACCAACCGTGGTGGCTTATATTTGGTCAAATCGGTTCTCTGTTTTTCAGAAGGGGTTTTGAATTTTTCGTGACACAGAACTTAAGAAAAAGAGGGAATTTTCATGAGGATTATTAAACTTCTTTATGTTTTATCGGAAATTAAATTATTCTCACCAGTAGGCGTATTCCGATTAATGTCTGCTTTATTTAAGAGTGGCATTAATCTTATGACTTTATTAAATTTTGCTGGTCGTACATATGGAAATCGAATTGCATTGGTGGATGACAACGAGACATTGACTTATAAAGAACTTTTAATGGAGTCAGAAAATCTAGCAGTTGTTTTAAAAGAAAACATGCATATAAGAAGTGGTCAAAAAGTAGGGTTTCTCTGTAACAATCATGCTTCATTCGTTAGATCGATGTTTGCAGTGTCTCGTTTAGGAGCAGATTTGTATTTACTTAATACTGAGATTAGTAGTTGTCAGTTAAGCGGGTTTTTGTCACAACAAAAGTTAAATGTTTTAATTTTTGATGATGAACAGACCGCATTAGTGGAGGAATCGAATTTTAATAAAACAAAAATCTTAAGTACCCACAAACAATTACCAACCATTACTCAATTGGTACAGATCAAGACCAAAGATAGCAAGAAAATTCCAAGAACAACAATGAGTAAAATCATCCTTCAAACGGGTGGGACTACTGGAATATCGAAAAAAGCAGCACATAAACCTTCTGTCTTTAACTATTTAAATCCTTTTTTAGCGTTATTCAACAAATTTAATATGTTAGAACGTCAGACAGTCTATATTGCAACGCCGATTTACCATGGATATGGACTAGGAGTCCTTCTTTTATTCGTAGCATTGGGTAAAAAAATCGTGGTGAGTAAAGGATTTGATTCACATCGAGCATGTGAAATCATTGGTACCCATCAAGTAGAAGTGGTAACGGTTGTTCCATTAATGTTACAAAAAATGTTGGATTACTCTGTTGAAAACTTACAGACACTGAAATGTATCGCTTCAGGCGGGGCAAAGCTTAGTTCGAAACTTATTGAGGAAACACAAAATAAATTAGGTGATGTGTTATTTAATTTATATGGAACTTCCGAAGCTGGTTTAAATGTGATTGCCACGCCATATGATTTACGCAATTCTTCAACGACAATTGGCAAAAAAATTAAGGGAGTCCAATTAAAGGTGATGAGTAAAGACATGAAGGAAGTGAGGGTAGGAGAGATTGGCCACTTCTGTATAACGAATGATTGGTCAATCAGAAATGAAAAGAATAGATGGATTCAAACAGGGGATGTAGGATTCTGTGATGAGCAGGGTTACTATTTTTTACTAGGAAGAACTGATGATATGGTCGTTTCAGGTGGAGAGAATGTCTATCCTATTGAAGTGGAGCAGGTTTTAATTACACATCATGCAATAGAAGATGTCGCTGTTATTGGTGTGATGGATGAACAATTTGGGCAAAGACTAAAAGCATTCATTCTCCCAATAAAAAACGCGACGATAACAAATGAGGAAATTACAACATGGTTACGCGGAAGAGTAGCTCGATTCCAAATGCCAAAAGAAATTATGCTGGTTGAGGAAATGCCCTATACTTCACTTGGTAAGATTGATAAGAAATTATTGAAAGTGAAATAAAGCGATAAAACTAACCTGACATGCCGTAATGGCATGTCTTATTTGAAATAAAGAATAGATAAAATAATCAGTCCTACAATAGCTGTGAATAATAGTATATATGTAAGGTTAGATTTAGGTTCCGGTTTATACATTTGATATCTTACCTTACGTGAGATCAATGAAAACACTCCCATCAAATTCTTATAAAATTACTCCAATGTGTTAAGGAAGACGGCGGGATAAAATTTTATTTTTCTACACAATCTACCTAATCATAAGAAAAAGCCGATCACCGAAGTGAACGACTTTTTTGGAAGAACCCTTCGTTCCTTAAGAGTTCTCGTGGGTTTGGCACCCCATAATTCTGATTGCAAACAAACATCATATACTACAACTTGAGACAATTATAGAACATAAACAATCAACATTATTGGAAGTCAAAATTGGGTTAACAAGCTGTTAAACATCTTTAGTTATATTAGTATAGCATGAGAGGGAT
>JBFIXW010000040.1:0-15946 GCA_041605715.1 Paenisporosarcina sp. | reverse complement strand
TAACTTCGTAGGACCGGTAATGATGGCCGTTCTTCCCTCTACTCGAGCACTCGCATTCATACGTTTTAGTTCATCGATATGTTTAAAGCGGGCAGAATAAATCGTATCCGTTATAACGGAAGAACCTTTTGCTTGCGTCATCAAAACAGAGAATGGCTGTTGTAAGTCTGTTGCAAATCCAGGGTAAACGAGTGTTTTCACATCAACGGCAGTTAAATTCTCTGCTTTTGGAATGAAGACACTTTCTTCGCCTTCTTCAACCGTTACTCCCATTTCACGAAGTTTAGCTGTAACAGCTTCCATGTGGAAAGGTATCACGTTATCAACTGTAATTCCATCTCCAGCTACTGCTGCCATAATCATAAACGTACCCGCTTCGATACGGTCAGGAATAATTGTATGATTTGTACCATGTAACTCTTCTACACCATCAATACGAATGACATTCGTACCAGCACCTTTAATTTTTGCGCCCATATTCGAAAGAAGTGTAGCAACGTCAATAATTTCAGGTTCTTTCGCAGCATTTTCAATTGTAGTTTGTCCTTTAGCAAGGACAGCTGCCAACATAATATTAATTGTTGCGCCAACACTAACTACGTCTAAATAGATCTTAGCTCCACGTAATTCGTCAGCACGTAAATAGATGGCGCCGTGTTCATTCGTCACTTTTGCACCAAGTGCTTCAAAACCTTTAATATGTTGATCAATCGGGCGTGGACCTAAGAAACATCCTCCAGGAAGTCCTATAACAGCTTTTTTAAATCGACCAAGCATTGCGCCCATTAAATAATAAGAAGCGCGCAGTTTCTTCACGTTTCCGTTAGGTAAAGGCATGCCTTGCATTTTTGACGGGTCGATCGACATTGTCCCGTCAGCAAAGTCCACTTCTCCACCGATTTCTTCTAGCAATTCTTTTAATGTCCATACATCAGAGATTTCAGGTAATCCTTCAATGTTCACTTGAGAATTAGCTAAAATGGAAGCCGGAATTAAAGCAACTGCACTATTCTTCGCGCCACTCACTTTGATGGTACCTTGCAAACGTTTTTGTCCGTTTATTTTATATACATCCATTATCATTCACCTACAATCAATTCAAGAGTTAACTTATTCTGTACTTTTTCGGCTATTCCAATCCGCTAAAAATCCTTCAATTCCTTTATCCGTTAAAGGATGTTTAAACATTTGTTTCATTACGTTAATTGGCATTGTACCAATATGTGCGCCATGTAAGGCTGCATCGGTCACATGTTGAGGATGGCGGATAGAAGCTGCAATAATTTCAGTTTCAATATTATGCAGTTCGAAAATTTGTGCAATCGTACCAACTAAATCCATTCCATTATGACCAATATCATCTAAACGTCCAAGGAATGGTGATACATAAGTTGCTCCAGCGCGTGCTGCAAGAAGTGCTTGATTGGCACTGAAAATTAATGTGATGTTTGTTTTAATGCCTTCTTTAGAAAATACAGAACATGCCGCTAAACCATCCGGCGTCATCGGTAATTTAACTGTGATATTTGGAGCGATTGCTGCTAATTCGCGTCCTTCTTTAATCATATTTTCTGCATCTAAAGCAATTACTTCTGCACTTACTGAACCTTCAACTAGTGTAGTGATTTCACGTAACCGGTCATGAAAAGAAATATTTTCTTTTGCAACGAGTGAGGGGTTTGTCGTAACTCCAGATAAAATTCCCCAGGCATGCGCTTCTTTTATTTCATCAAAATTTGCTGTATCAATAAAAAATTTCATATAAGTATTGCCTCCTATTTATGGAAAAAGAGGAGAAGGCCGCAAACAATGTCAACGGTCGCTTCTCCTTGTTAGTCATTTTCTAGATTATTCAACTTACGCTTTTCCTGCACTACCAAAGTCACGCATTTTTCCTTGCACAGTCTTTTGAATCGCATCCCGTGCTGGAATTAAATACTTGCGTGGATCGTAAGCATCTGGGTCGTTATTTAAGAAATCACGAATCGCTTTTGTTGCGGCGATTTGATTTTCTGTATTTACATTAATTTTTGCTGTTCCAAGTGAAATCGAACGTTGAATGTCTTTGACTGGAATCCCAGTACCACCGTGAAGAACTAGTGGTAAATCAGATAGTTTAGAGATCTCTTCCATCTCTGCAAAGCCAAGGTTTGGTTCACCTTTATATGGTCCATGAACAGAACCTAATGCTGGTGCTAAACAATCAATATCCGTACGATTTACTAACTCTGCACATTCTTTTGGATCCGCATAGATAACGCCATCAGCAATGATATCATCTTCTTGGCCGCCAACTGTTCCAAGCTCAGCTTCAACTGATATTCCTTTAGCGTGTGCATATTCCACTACTTTAGATGTAATTTCAATATTTTCTTCAAGGGAATGATGAGAAGCATCAATCATAACCGAAGTAAATCCAGCGTCAATTGCTTCCTTACATTTTTCAAAGCTAGAACCGTGATCTAAGTGGATCGCTACTGGTACAGTAATTTTATAATCATGCATTAAACCTTTTACCATATGAACTACTGTTGTAAAACCACCCATATATCGAGCTGCACCCTCAGAAACTCCTAGAATTACTGGAGATTTTTCTTCTTGAGCTGCTTGTAAAATGGCTTGCGTGAACTCCAAGTTATTAATATTAAATTGTCCAATTGCATAGCCTTCTTTTTTCCCTTTGATCATCATGTCTTTCATTGATACTAGTGCCATTGAGAAATCCTCCATTTCATCTATAGGAAGTAAATTATCGTAGTTTAACCATCTCTTATCATACCAAAAGCAGCCAGTGATTGCCACTAGCTGCTTTGTTTCAATCTTGTAACATTGCGTTTACAGCATCTCGAACTTCGTAAATATCGAATGGTTTTGTAAAGTAATGAGCTGCTCCTAATTTCATTGCTTCTTGGATTAAGTCAAGTTCTCCATAAGCGGTCATCATCACAACAGGAACATTAGGCATTTTTGATTTTAATCTTTTTAAAATTTCAATTCCATCCATGCCTGGAATCTTCATATCTAATAAAACGCCATCCGGTTTTATACGCTCTGCGATATCCAAAGCTTCAATTCCATTTGCCGCTAAAAATGTTTCATACCCTTCACGCTTAAAAACTTCATTTAATAAAAGACGAATTCCTTGTTGATCGTCCACGATTAACAATTTTTTCACGCTCACCAAACTCCCTTTTTTTACCCATTCAACCTACTTTTCTACAATTCTACCAAAAAACCTTCTTTTTCAGTATTAAATGTGCAAAAAAAAATATTTTGTTTAATTTTAAATCGATTAATATGAGCGAGACGAGAAATCTTGCGTTTATCTGTCGCAGATAAACGATCAGTTATTCTAGTTTTAAAAATTTCGTGTGCCTCTAAAGTTAATTATGGATTTTCACTTAAATTGGACGACGTCATGTTAGCTGGCCGCTTCGCTTCCGCAGCCTTTGCTGTTGGCATACCCTATTGAACAATTACAACTGAGATAGCGATTCTTCTAACTGAGATGGTCAAAATTCTAACTGAGAACGCCATAATTCTAACCAAGCATCCCAAAATTTTAACTGAGCGGCTATTCACCTTCATAGAAACACCCGCCAAGCACTATCGGCGGGGCAATTCAGTTCTTAAAAACTTAAGTTGGTGCTGGCCGCTTCGCTTCCGCAGCTTTTGCTGTTGGCATACTCTATTGAACAATACAACTGAGATGGCGATTCTTCTAACTGAGATGGTCAAAATTCTAACTGAGAACGTCATAATTCTAACCAAGCATTTCAAAATTCTAACTGAGCTTCAAAATAAGCAAATCGTCCCATACAAAAAGGTGTCCCAAAGTCACTTGACGTGACTTATGGGACACCTGCTTCAATTTACTCTATTTATTCCCCAACCGATGCGCGAATAAATTCACGGAATAATGGTTGTGGACGTTGTGGACGAGAGATAAATTCTGGGTGGAACTGAGAAGCAACGAAGAATGGGTGATTTGCTAGTTCAATCACTTCAATTAATCGGCCATCTGGACTAGTTCCAGAGAAAATGAAACCTGCAGCTTCAAATTGCTCACGGTATTCATTATTAAATTCATAACGGTGACGGTGACGTTCGTAAACCAGTTCTTGTCCATAAGCTTCATGTGCTTTTGTTCCAGGAACCAATTTACATGGTTGAAGACCTAATCGCAGTGTACCACCTAAGTCCTCGACATCTTTTTGCTCTGGTAATAAATCAATAATCGGATAAGGTGTAGCTGGGTTTAATTCAGACGAATGTGCGCCTTGTAAGTCTAAGATGTTACGCGCGAATTCAACAGTTGCTAATTGCATACCTAAGCAAATCCCTAAGAATGGCACGTTATTAACACGAGCGTATTCAGTTGCGGCTATTTTACCTTCTACTCCGCGGTCTCCAAATCCACCTGGCACTAAAATACCATCTACATCGTGTAACCATTCTGCTATGTTGTCTTTATTCACATGTTCAGCATTGATCCATTTCACTTCGATGTCTGCATCAAATGCAAACCCTGCATGTTTCATTGCTTCAACAACTGAAATGTAAGCATCTTGTAACTCAACGTATTTTCCAACTAAACCGATGCGAACTTTTTTAGATAGATTTTTAACGCGATCTACTAATGCAGTCCAATCTGTCATGTCAGCTTCTGGAGCTTTGATTCCAAAGTGATCAAGAACGATTTGATCCATATGTTGTTCTTGTAATGCTAAAGGAACTTCGTATAAGGATTCCGCGTCACGTGCTTCGATTACTTCGCTTGCTTTAATGTCGCAGAACAAAGCAATTTTTTCCTTCATGTCTTGAGGAACTGCATGTTCTGTACGTACGACAATAATATTTGGTTGAATTCCTAAACTGCGAAGTTCTTTTACACTATGTTGTGTAGGTTTTGTTTTCATTTCTCCAGCAGCTCGGATGTAAGGAATTAATGTACAGTGAATGTACATGACATTATCCCCACCGAAATCGCCTTTCATTTGACGAATTGCCTCTAAGAAAGGAAGTGATTCGATATCACCAACCGTTCCGCCAATTTCAGTAATAACTACGTCTGCATTTGTTTCTTTTGCAACGCGTACTAAACGTTCTTTGATTTCATTCGTGATGTGTGGAATTACTTGAACTGTTCCACCTAGGTAGTCTCCACGACGTTCCTTTTTCAAGACAGCCGAGTACACTTTACCTGTTGTCACGTTTGAGAATTTGCTCACATTAATGTCGATGAAACGTTCATAGTGCCCTAAATCTAAGTCTGCCTCAGCACCATCGTCTGTTACATACACTTCACCGTGTTGGTAGGGACTCATCGTTCCTGGGTCCACGTTAATATAAGGATCGAATTTTTGAATGGCAACATTCAATCCTCGGTTTTTTAATAAACGGCCTAGAGATGCTGCCGTGATTCCTTTTCCGAGTGATGATACTACTCCACCGGTTACAAAAATATATTTAGTCAAAGCAAATTCCTCCTTCGGTAGTTTAAAATGGTAGGACTTTTATATAGGAATTTCATGTCTAGCTACAAGCGCTTTTGTCGCACTTTTCACTCTTCAATAAAAAAAGCGCCCCACCTGCAGTGTTTGCAGGGGGAGCGCATTATATAAGCGTTCAATCTCCCTTTTTAGGGAGCCCAATTAAAAGAGTAATCGGAAAGGCTAAATAAGTCAAGACCTATTCTTCGTCTTCGTCCTCTTCTTCTTCTTCTTCATCTTCAACAATTTCGAAATCGTCATCCGTCTCGATTAAGTCAACCGCTACTTCTACTTCGATTTCAGCAACTTCTTCTTCATCTTCATCATCTTCATCAATGTCGAAGTCATCATCGTCAGCATCCACTTCAACGAATTCATCGAAGTCTTCTTCAAACGTGATTTCATCATCATCTGTGTCATCTAAATCATCGTCGTCAGCAGCAGCTTTCGCTTTCTTCTTGCGAACTTTGACAGTTGGTGCAGTTTCTTCTTCAATTTGTTCTACAGGATACCATTCACGTAAGCCCCAACGATTTTCGGAAATCGCTAAAAAGCGTCCATCAATATTCATATCTGTATAGTATTGAAGCATGCGCTCTTTCATTTGTGCATTTGTGAAACCATTTAAAGCCTGAATCTCATTTAACAACTCTTGTAAAGTTAATGATTCATGCTTTTCTTCTAGTATTGCATATCCCAAATCGATAAACGATTCTTCTTTTATTTGTTCTTTTGTCATTTCACGAAATTTCAACTCGTACACGTCCTTTCTACTTGCCTAAGCATAATACCCATTATATACAATCTATCTCTTAATATGCTACCGTCATTTCTTGTTTTTTACATGATAGAGTTTTTGCCATCCATAAAAAAACAAATAGAAGGACAATAGAAGAAGGGGTATTGCACCCATTTGTTTATTATACAAGAAAAATGTCACGATTAAACATCCCACTATCACGACTACATGCATCGTATTCTTCATATATGACATCCTCCCCATTCCAATAGGTTTATTATACCTAAAATCGTGCAATAGGTGTCCATTTCACACATCATTTTCATAATTCTTTGAAATTTATCACCCCAAAACTGCCCTAGTATGGTAATAAGTAAAATTCGTTTTTGATAGAAAAGGAAGATACGATGAAAAAATCTTTTAAATTCATTACGATTCTACTGGTTATCATCTGTATAGGCTTTCAGTATTCGATTGCTTTAAAAGAGCAAAAAATGCCTCCTTCACCAGATTGGAGTCGATCTATTGAAACTGATAATTATGGAAGCAAATATTTCAAACTTCAAAGTGTTCCAAATGACAAAGGTTATAGCATTAGTCGAACAACTTTCAAACAATGGGATTATGTTGAATGTACATACGATTTAGATTGCCAAGAACTTTGGTCGATAGATGACTTTAATTATAAAAAGAATACTTGGTCAGACGGTCATACTTCTTATTTCATTAAAGGTGATACCCTATTTAGTTCCACTACTTATGGAGTTAACACTCCTATTTCATCCTCAGTCGTGGACTTTACAAAAACCAAAGATATCTTGGTTTATTGGAAAACAGATCATACATTAGTTGTTCAAAAAGGCAGTGATGTACCACAAGAATATGTAACCGATGAGCCTGTTTGGTCAAGCATTGTTGTCGATGATCAAGTATTTATTGTTAGTAAGTCTATCAAAACGAATAAAGTGAGCATTAGTAAAGTAAACGAAACAATTACCCCTTATACTCATTTTATCGCAAGATCTTATGAGACAATTCATTCGTTGGGCATGTTGTCTCTTAATGAAAATCAATATGTTCTTCACCTAGAAATTGGGTTGAAAGAGGCTGGCGCACGCAAGAAGATACTAAGAACAGCCGTCTTATCTAAAACAAATCCAGATGATTTTAAACTGTCTAATATCAATTTTTTTGATAAAGAGTCGGGTGAAAAATTAAGGAATATGAATTATCCTTCTTTCTTTGTAGGATCCAACAAAATGTTACTAACGTTCTCAGCTACTAAATCTTCAGGCAATCATATTTTTGTAGCAGAATTTAATCCTAAAGTAATCGAAGCTTCTGCTGTTTCAAAAAGTGATAATTATTACTCTCACCCACTTATAATAAATGAAGATACGATTATATATTATAAAGATACTCGTTCAGATAAAGTCATGATGTATTCTTCGAAGCTCGAGGAAATAAAAGCGGCTAGTGCCAACGGTTTAAAAGGAGATGCATTAGAAGCTTTCCATTTATTATTTGCCCATTTATTCAAAGGGATTTTACTCGCAATGCTTTCCATTGTGTGGATTGTTCCAGCAACTTTCGTCAGTTACTTTCTCGTGAATCAACTAGGAAAATATGATAATCAGTTAAAATATTTTTGGATGTATATAGCTTATATGGTTACTCTGTTGATCACGCAGTTTTTACTCTTTTCTCAATTGTTGCATCCGGAAACAATGGTTAGTAAAATGATCTATCTTTCAGAAACATGGCATATTTACTTGATTTTACTGATTGCAACGATTGTTAGTGTTCTACCATTATTTCTATCTCTTACAAAACTAAATGACGACAATGCGAATCGCGCATTAGTTCATGCCACCATTTTAAATCTATTTATTTTATTATTATTGATTGGTCCTTATTTCTATTAATGACAATCAAACGTCATTCCCGTATCCAAAATCAACTCTTGGATACGGGATTTTCTTTTCGATTTATTGGAATTTAAACACAAAATGATGGGTAATTATGTCATAATGAATGAAAACTCTATTGATAATGTAAAGGACTTGAATATGAATAAATCATTTAAGCTCATCACGACTCTACTCATCTTGCTAAGTTTAACTTTTCAATATTTCATAGCATTAGATGAACAAAAACAACCACCTTCACCTGAATGGAGTCGTTCTTTCCCCACTGATGGAAAAGGAACGGACTATTTTAAACTACAAAGTGTCCCTACTGAAAATGGATTCGGAATAAGCAGAATCTCTTTTGACCGTTGGGATTATGTCGACTGCGATACAAATTTAAACTGTGACCAAATTTGGTCAAAGACCGATTTTAATTATCGGAAACAAGCATGGACAGACGGAGATTCTACTTATTACATGAAAGACGAGACGCTATTCCGTTCAAATAATTCGAATACGGGTGAACTTGTAGCTTCTTCAGTAATCGATTTTACAAAATCTAAAGATCTTTTGGTTTACTGGACAAAAGACAATAAATTGGTCGTCCAAAAAGGCAACCAAGGACCCAAAGAATATGTAACGGAGGAACCGGTTTGGCAAAGCTTTATAGTAGAGGATCAAGTCTTTGTCGTTTATAAATCCGTGATTACAAATACCGTCATTATCAACCAAGCAAAAGAAACCCTTACACCTTTTGCTCAATTTAAGACAAAAGCGAATGAGAATTTACATTCCATGCACGTATTCGCTTTAAATAGGAATGAATATTCCATTTTACTAGAAATCGGTCTCAAATCAGCCGGTGCACGTCATAAATACATTCGAACTGCCATTATTTCAAAAACAAGTCCAGAAGATCCTATCTTTTCCGACATCACATTTGTTGATAAAGTTTCCGGTGAAAAGCTTAGAGATATGAATAACCCACTGATATTTAATGGACAAGGTACACCATATCTAACGTTTACAGCTACTATGTCTACTAAAACTGGATCAAGTAATCATATATTTGTTGGTGAGTTGAATTCAGAAAAAATCGAAGCCTCAGTTGTGACAAAGAGTGGTGATTTTTACAACCATCCTGTCATGTTAAATGAAGAAACGATTGTTTTTTATAAAAAAGTGAGATCCAACCAAGAATTAATGTACTCTTCTTCAAGTGAAGAAAAAAGTGAGTTGAGTGAAAATGGATTAAAAGGTGACGCTAAGGAAGCATTCCATTCGTTTTTCACACAATCATTTAAAGGGATATTACTAGCGTTGCTTTCTTTCTTATGGATTGTGCCTGCCACTTTCATCAGTTATTTCACTGGGACACATCTCCAAAAACGAGGAAATCGACATGTATCTCCTTTGATGTATGGTAGTTATATCGTTACTATGTTGATCATTCAAATATTAGTATTTTCACAAATATTTCATGCAGATTCTATCGTAAGTAAGATACCTTATCTTTCGGGAATTTTGCATCTTTATCTACTATTGTTCATCGTAAGTGTTGTGAGTGTATTACCACTACTCTTGTCTCGAACAAAGATTAGTGAAGATAATGCAAATCGTGCCATTGTGCATGCAACTCTACTTAATTTAGTGATTTTGGTTATTTTAACTGGACCTTATTTCTTTTAAGAATAGAATAGTAAATGTGGTTGATGATATTCCGCAAAATAGCTGCACTTTCCGCGGCCTTGCGCCGAACTAACTCGGACTTAACGTCCGAGTGAATTTCACCAATACGCTTTTCCCGCTGGAGTCTTCGCTTGTTTGCTCCATATCTAAAGTAGATTGAATTTTTCGTTAAAGCAATTTAATACAGATCAGTTAAAAGAAGCGATCCGTTTAATATGACAATTAGAAGGTTTAAATTGCGATCTATTAGTACTCATGCTTTGAAACATCTGTGTGATAGCACGAAAAGTATGACCGATAAACCAAACAAAAAATCCCGCTTCCAAGTTACATACCTTGGAGCGGGATTTTACTATTGAACTTACATATTACGACGGTACTGTCCGCCTACTTCATATAAAGCATGTGTGATTTGCCCAAGTGATGCCACTTTAACTGTGTCCATCAATTGTTCAAAGATATTACCACCTGTTACAGCTACTTCTTTTAATTTTGCTAAAGCTGCATCTGCTTCAGATTGGTTGCGCTGTTGGAATGCACGTAAGTTGCGAATTTGTGTTTCTTTTTCGTCACTTGTTGCACGAGCAATCTCCATGTTATCAATATCATCTGAAGATGGTGGATTTGGATTTAAATATGTGTTCACACCGATGATCGGTAATTCACCCGTATGTTTTAACATTTCATAATGCATCGACTCTTCTTGAATTTTCCCTCGTTGGTACTGAGTTTCCATTGCTCCAAGAACACCGCCACGATCATTTATACGATCGAACTCTGTCAATACCGCTTCTTCAACTAGATCCGTCATTTCTTCGATAATAAAAGCACCTTGTAGTGGGTTTTCATTTTTCGCAAGACCTAACTCTTTTGTAATAATCATTTGAATCGCCATGGCACGACGAACAGATTCTTCAGTTGGTGTTGTAATGGCTTCATCATATGCATTTGTATGAAGAGAGTTACAGTTATCTTGCAATGCCATTAACGCTTGCAAAGTTGTACGAATATCGTTGAAATCGATTTCTTGTGCATGCAATGATCGACCTGATGTTTGAACATGGTATTTCAGTTTTTGACTGCGATCATTTGCACCATACTTATCACGCATAACTACTGCCCAAATACGACGAGCAACACGCCCAATAACCGTATATTCTGGATCTAATCCATTTGAGAAGAAGAATGATAGATTTGGTGCAAAGTCATCAATGTTCATGCCACGGCTCAAGTAATACTCCACGTATGTGAAACCATTCGCCAACGTGAATGCAAGCTGTGAAATTGGGTTCGCTCCTGCTTCAGCAATGTGATAGCCAGAAATCGATACCGAATAATAGTTACGCACTTTTTGGTCAATAAAGTATTGTTGAATATCACCCATCATACGAAGTGCAAATTCAGTAGAGAAAATACATGTATTTTGACCTTGGTCTTCTTTTAGAATATCTGCTTGTACCGTCCCACGAACTACTTGTAGTGTCGTTTGACGAACTTCCATGAATTCTTCAACCGTTAATGTGCGTCCGAACTTTTCTTCATTCACTTTCACTTGTTGATCAATCGCTGTGTTCATGAACATTGCTAAAATAATTGGCGCTGGTCCATTAATCGTCATTGACACGGACGTAGCTGGCGCACATAAGTCAAAGCCATCATATAGCTTCTTCATATCGTCAAGCGTACAGATGCTTACACCTGATTCTCCAACTTTTCCGTAAATATCTGGACGTTCATCTGGATCTTCACCGTATAAAGTTACTGAGTCAAATGCTGTTGATAAACGTTTCGCATCATCATCTTTTGATAAGTAATGGAATCGACGGTTTGTGCGTTCAGGTGTTCCTTCGCCAGCGAATTGACGTTTTGGATCTTCCCCCTCACGTTTGAACGGGAATACGCCTGCTGTATAAGGGAATGAACCTGGTACGTTTTCTTTGTATACCCAACGTAAAATTTCACCGTAGTCCACAAATTTAGGCAATGCCACTTTTGGCACTTTTAATCCTGATAAACTTTCCGTACGTAAAATTGTACGAAGTTCTTTGTCACGCACTTTTGTAACGAATTCGTCTCCTGCATACGCTTCTTTTAAGGCTTTCCAGTTATCTAAAATCCGTTTCGATTCCGCTGTTAACTCAGCACGCACGCCTTCTGCAAGAGAAGTTAATGATTGCACTAAAGCATCATTCGGTGCTTTTTCATTAACCGCTTCGATTGCTCCTTCAAGTTGGAACAAACGACGTGCTAAACCAGCTTGTTGATCGGATTTTTTGTGATAACCACGAACTGCATCCGTAATTTCACGCAAGTAGTAACGACGATCATTTGGAATGATGACATTTTGCTTTTGTGTTTTCACGAATTGTTCATACGATGTCTGCCAGTCAGTACCACAAACTTCATTTACACGAGCCACTAAAGCTGCGAATAAAGAATTGGTCCCCTTGTCATTGAACTGGCTCGCAATTGTCCCGTAAACAGGCATTGTATCGAGACTTGCATCCCATAGACCGCGGCTGCGTTGGTACTGCTTTTGAACTTGACGCAGTGCATCTTCCGACCCTTTACGCTCGTACTTGTTGATAACTATCAAGTCAGCAAAATCAATCATATCGATTTTCTCTAATTGTGATGGTGCGCCGAATTCACTTGTCATCACATACATAGAAAGATCTGATACGTTCGTGATTTCAGCATCCCCTTGTCCGATTCCGCTTGTTTCAACAACAATCAAATCATAGCCAGCTACTTTTACAACGTCTAAAACGTCGCTAATAGCTCCTGATAATTCCGTACGTGAACCACGCGTTGCAAGACTGCGCATAAATACGCGTTTATTGAAAATCGCATTCATGCGAATACGGTCTCCAAGTAATGCCCCACCTGTTTTTTGTTTCGTTGGGTCAATGGATAATACAGCAATTTTCTTCTCCGGAAACTCTGAAAGGAAGCGACGAATTAACTCATCTGTCAGACTTGATTTACCCGCTCCACCCGTTCCTGTAATTCCTAAAACAGGTGTTCCTTTTGACAGTTCACGTGCTTTTTCAACTAACGCTTTTGCGTCACTGTTTTCATTGTTAACTCCGTCTTCAGCAACCGTGATTAAATGTGATAACACTTCAGGATGTTCCGTATCCGCTTGCGCTAACTGACCCACTGCATTTTTCGTTTCAATGGCTTTATCGCAATCTTCTACCATTCGGTTAATCATCCCTTGAAGACCTAGTGTACGACCGTCTTCTGGTGAGAAAATCCACGCAATTCCATAATCATGTAATTCTTTGATTTCTTTTGGGATGATAACTCCTCCACCACCGCCATAAATACGGATATGAGGAGCCCCTCTTTCTGCTAATAAATCATGCATGTACTTGAAATATTCAACGTGTCCACCTTGATATGATGAGATCGCAATCCCGTTCGCATCTTCTTGAATCGCTGCATTGACAACTTCTTCAACTGAACGATTGTGACCTAAGTGAATGACTTCAGATCCTGTTGATTGCAAAATTCGACGCATGATATTAATCGATGCATCGTGACCGTCAAAAAGACTTGATGCCGTTACAAAACGTACATGGTTTGTTGGACGATAAATTTCTACTGTAGCTGTCATGCTGTTCCCCCATTCCTTTGAATCCCTTGTAATAAATATCGTGTTTGAACGCTAATAAATTCGTCAATTGTCATATCTTTATGAAGACCCCATCTTCTAAACGCCCACATTTGGCCTTGAACGACCACATGATGTGCGACAAGTTTAACGTCCTCTTGTGCAATGTGTAAATCACCAGACAGTCGACATTTTTCAATGATTTCTTCGAAGATTGCGACCATGTCGAGTTCTTTATTCAACACATACTGCAAAGCATCTTTTGGCAGAGATTTAGACTCTTGGTACATCACGACAAACTCATCTTGCATTTCATCGATTAAAAGATAATAATGTCGAATGGCTGACTCAAGACCCACTATTGTTCCGGCTTGAGAAGGCAAGGTCGATAAACGCTCCTGCACTTCCTCATATATGCTGTCACACACTAAATAGAGTACGTCTTCTTTGGTGCGAATGTACTCATATAATGTGCCAATGCTAAAACCCGCTTCTTTTGCGATTTCACGTGTCGTGGTGCGGTGAAAACCCTTCTGTTTGAAGAGTGAAACCGCGCCACGGATCATTTGAATTCGACGTTTAGCAATTAGGCTTTCATCTTTTACAGATGATTGCACTTCACGTTTGGTTTCCACCTTAATCACCACTTATTTCGTTAGCATGCGAGAGATAACAAGACGTTGAATTTCTTGTGTACCCTCGTAAATTTGAGTGATTTTCGCGTCACGCATATAACGCTCTACCGGGTAGTCTTTCGTGTAACCGTAGCCACCAAATACTTGAACCGCTTCAACTGTTACTTTCATAGCTGTATCCCCAGCCATTAATTTTGCCATCGCAGATTCTTTCCCATAAGATAATCCGTTAGACTCTAACCAAGCTGCTTGGTATGTTAACAAACGTGAAGCTTCAATTGACGTTGCCATGTCAGCTAATTTGAATGAAACCCCTTGATTCGCAGCGATTGGTTTACCAAATTGAACACGTTCTTTTGCATAGTCGACAGAAGCGTCTAATGCACCTTGAGCAATCCCGACTGCTTGAGCAGCGATCCCGTTACGTCCACCGTCAAGTGTCTTCATCGCGATAATGAATCCTTCGCCTTCTTCACCTAACAAGTTTTCTTTCGGAATGCGGCAGTTATCAAATATGATTTCAGTTGTTGGTGATGAACGAATTCCTAGTTTCTTCTCTTTTTTACCTACAGAGAATCCTTCGAAGCCCGCTTCAACGATAAATGCACTTGTGCCTTTATGTTTAGACGTTGGATCCGTTACTGCGAATACTACGTAAATATCAGCAATTCCGCCGTTTGTAATAAAGATTTTTGACCCGTTTAATACATAGTGGTCGCCGTCTAATTTAGCTGTTGTTTTCATGCCACCAGCATCTGAACCTGAACCAGCTTCTGTTAAACCGTAACCGCCAATTTTTGTTCCTTCTGCCATTGGACGAAGGTACTTCTGTTTTTGTTCTTCATTGCCGTATTTAAAAATTGGCCATCCAGCTAATGATGTATGAGCGGATAGTGTTACGCCTGTTGATGCACAAACGCGTGATAGTTCTTCAACAGCGATACAGTATGCTAAGTAGTCTGATCCGATTCCACCGTATTCTTCCGGCCATGGGATACCTGTTAAGCCAAGTTCCGCCATTTTGTCGAAGATGTCGCGGTCGAAGCGTTCTTCTTCGTCACGTTCTGCAGCTGTTGGTGCTACTTCTTTCATTGCGAAGTCGCGTACCATTTTACGAATCATTTCATGTTCTTCTGATAGTTTAAAGTTCATTTTAATTTTCCCCTTTACAATCATCAATTTTTAGAATTTGCTATGAGATTTCCGTTGCAGGCGGACGCTTTCCGTGGGCGGTCCGTGAGCCTCACAGTCGCAAGCGACTGCGGGGTCTCACCTGGACACGCTGTTCCCACTGGAGTCGCCGCCTTCCACTTCAATCTCTTAATGTTATAAACCAATAAAATATTAGTCATAGCCTATTTGATTAAATATTTCCTGAGTATATTACTAACCATTATTCATATAAGAGAGCAGAAGGTGGCGACTCCTAGGGGATTAGCAAGTTAATCAAGACCCTGGACTGAGCGTCGCGAGGGAAGCGGCTTGATGCTTGCCCCCTGGAAAGCGTCCACCTGGAGCGACGCTAATCTAATCTAGTCTAGACTTTATTTTACTAAGTGCTTACTAATTACGATGCGTTGAATTTCAGATGTTCCTTCGTAGATTTCCGTTACTTTAGCGTCACGGAAATAGCGTTCTACTGGGTAATCTTCTGTGTATCCATATCCACCGAATACTTGAACTGCTTCGATTGATGTTTCTACTGCTGTTTTCGAAGCGAATAGTTTGGCCATAGAAGCTTCTTTACCGCATGAAATGCCGCGAGAACGAAGATCTGCTGCACGGTAGACCAACAATCTTGATGCTTCAACAGCTGTTGCCATGTCTGCTAATTTGAACCCAACACCTTGTTGAGCTGCGAT
>JBFIXW010000039.1:0-16364 GCA_041605715.1 Paenisporosarcina sp. | reverse complement strand
TTTTTTCTCAATTTTGCTTAGTTACATCGAATTATTTTGTCGGAATTTGTTGAAAAAAGTCGATGATAGGTCGATATAAAATAGTAAATTCAAAAGAATATCAATATCGAAAAGGGGTGGGATTATGAAAGCATTTCAAAACATTCGAACGAAATTAATTGCAACGATGGTTATAACATTAATCTTAGCTTTTGCAGGTTTACTTGGAATCGCCTCATATCAATTAAAAGAAAAAAACGAAAAAGATGTAGAGCAGCAATCAAAGGCGATTGTTAGTGAGCTCTCAAATAATTCAGAGCAATATTTATATCGAATTGCCAGTGGGATTGAGCAGTTATCTTTTAATGAAACAGTTGAAGAGTTTTCAGCTGCTGATTTAACAGCTGATGGAGATCAGAGTAATCCTGAATTAATAACAACGACAATTCAATTAAACAATCAATTGTCATCTTATTTAGATACATATAAAGAAGCAACATCTGTTTATGTAGCTTTAGCGAATCAAACGATTTATATTGTTCCTAATGTAGACTTGCCATCTGATTTTGATGCACGTACACGTGAATGGTACAAGCAAGCATCTGACGATTCTTCTAAAGTTCATTGGAGTGAACCGTACATCGATGTGGCGACTAATGAATATGTCATCACGGCTTCAAAAGGTTATTCTAATGGAGTAGCGGGCGTAGATGTAAAATTAGAAGACTTAACGAACCAACTTAGTGCAGTTAACCTAGGCTATAAAGGGTACCCTGTTATGTTGTCAGCGAATGGTCTTGGTATTATTCACCCTGATAAAAAAGGGGAAGATCTATCTTCAGAACCATACGCTGAATTAACATTAGAATCTGCAGAAGAAAGTGGCGTAGTACCTTATAACCAAGGCGGAAAAGAGTTCTTATTTATTTATGAAAAAGTACCAAGTACAGGCTGGATTATCGGAGCGATTTATGATCAAGCTGTTATTGCACAAGCATCGAATGATATTATCTTTAGTTTATTGCTTACAGGTTTAATTACTTTACTAATTGTTATTGTTCTCATGTACTTTATTTCAAACCGCTTCAGTAAACCGATTTTACACATTCGTGATGTCGTGAGCGAAGTGGCAGCTGGACGTCTTGATGTCCGAGCGAATGTGAAAGCAAAAGATGAAATTGGTGAATTAGGCGATCAATTAAATATCATGGTGGCCAAGCTGCATAATATTTTACAAGTTGTACAATCATCTGTGATGAACGTACGTGAATCAGCTGAAGGCTTATCGGCTGTAGCAGAAGAAACAAATGCCTCAGGCGAACAAGTGGCTCTAGCAGCGAATGAAATTGCAGTCGGTGCCACACGCTCAGCTGAAGAAGCAGAGGCTGCGAACCAGCGCTCAAGTAATTTAAGTACGCAAATCAATCAAGCGGCAGATCAAACACATGAAATGTCGAAGATGGCGTCTCAAGCTGAAGAAATGAATAAAAATGGTTTAACACAAATGGAGAAACTTCAAGACTTCCACCTATCGTCTAGTAGTTCCATCTCGTCAATGCAAGGAGTGATTAACGGACTTGGCGATAAAGTTCAAACAATCGAAACAGTTATGTCGACCATTACAGAGATTTCAAATCAAACAAATCTATTAGCGTTAAACGCAAGTATCGAAGCTGCACGTGCTGGTGAGCATGGAAGAGGATTTGCAGTTGTGGCTGATGAGGTACGTAAATTGGCTGAGCAATCCGTTCAAGCTACTGATGAAGTGAAGAAAACCATTCAACTTATTCAAGAAGGTTCACGCTCAGCTATAACTGAAATGAGTAAAACGAATGATATTTTTACACAGCAATCAGAAGTGGTGGACGAAACAAGTAAAATTTTCGCCCAAATTTCAAGCTTTGTTTCTCAAATGCAAGGTGCGATTGTATCGATTGTTAAAGAAATCGAACAAGTGGCGGGTAGTAAGGATGAAGTGGTTAAAGTGATACAAGAAATGGCCGCAATGTCTGAAGAAACAGCAGCTGCAGCTGAAGAAGTAAGTGCATCGACTGACGAGCAACTTCGTGCTGTGCAAACCGTTTCAGAATCTGCTGAACACTTAACTCGTTTAGGTGAGCAACTGCAAGAAGCTGTAGATCGCTTTAAAGTTTAATCCTCAAGGGGATGCCAATGCGTTCAGTGAAAAACTGAGTGACTGGGCATCCTCTTTTCCTTGCTTTCACAAATACTGTCTGTTTAGCTCGTCTAAGATTAAACGTGCATCATCGAGACGGTGGTTTGATCAATGAAATCAAATATTCATCTAAAACGAATAAAATCATGATAAACCGTCTTGTGGCATAGTCTTTGTTAACAACGGTTTCGAACTTTTGTTGCATCTCGTCCGACATGATACAATATAGAGATAAATGATTATTAGTTAGGAAGGTTTTTGCATGCCGAATGAACAAACGAAACGGCTAACAATGGGCGCAATGATGATTGCACTCTTTACGATTTTGTTGGCTGTTTCTTTTTATGTACCAATCCTCAATATTGTGACTTCCTTTTTTATCGCACTCCCCATTATTTGGTACAGTGTTAAATTTGATCGAAGTTCAGCTATTTTAGTGACTGTGGTCAGTATGGGTATGTCCTTTTTTGTTGGTGGCCTATTAGCACTCCCATTGGCATTCATTCATGCCCCATTAGGTTTGGTAATTGGAGATTCGATTCGAAGAAAGAAAAGTAAATTGTATTTATTTATTGCAGCGGGGATGATGTTTTTATTTACTACCGTTGTGCAATATTTAGTGGCTGTCCTATTGATGGGAATCAACCCACTTAAAGAGTTTATGGTTATGGTGCGTGAATCTTATGAGCAGTCAGGAAATATGCTCGAACGTTATGGAGCTCTTCCTGAAGGTTATGACAAACTAGTAGCTGAAACGCTATCCATGTTTGAAATTGTATTGCCTTCTATTATTATAATAGCGGTGTTTGTCTCAGCTTTAATCATCATAATCGTGAATTTGCCTGTATTAAGACGTCTAGGTGTAGATGTTCCAAAATTCCCTCCTTTTAGCGAGATGCGTTTACCTAAAGCTGTTCTATGGTATTATTTAGTCGTACTAATCGTTAGTTTATTTGTTGAATTAGAAAAGGGAACCTTTGCATTTATGGTATTTGCCAATGCAACGATTGTTCTTCGTGGATTATTATTTTTACAGGGTATTTCATTGATTCATTTTTATATTCACGAACAAAAATGGCCGAAGTGGGTCGTAATTGTGGCCACAATTTTGGCGTTTCCACTTCAATCATTTGTCTTGTTGTTAGGTGTAATAGATTTAGGATTTAATATTCGTTCATTCATGAAAGACATGAACAGAAAGTAAGGAGCTGAATCGATGGCCGCCTTTTTTAGAAAACGACCACTACGTTATCCGTTAGTTGTTCTATCCATCATCGGTGTAGTTGGTGCTCTGATGCTCATGTTTTGGCATGTTTGGGCTGGTATAATCTTTGCTGTTGTGTTTGCCGCAGCGACCTTTGCAGCTTGGCATACGGAGAAACGTTCATTTATTGAAACAGAAAAACATCTTGAAACCTTATCGTTTAGGATGAAACGTGTTGGAGAAGAAGCACTGTTAGAAATGCCAATTGGGATTATGTTAATAAATGAACAATTCATTATCGAATGGGCAAATCCTTATATGACGCGTGAACTCGAATTTGATACGCTAATCGGTGCTGACTTATTTTCACTTTCAGATGAATTACATACGTTAGTGAAGCAAGATGATACAAAAGAGTTAACCATTTCATTAGCAGATAAGAAATATAAAGTCTTTTATAAGCAACAAGAGAAACTATTGTATTTCTTCGATATAACTGAACAAATTGAAATGGAATCTTTATACTATGCAGATCGAACGGTTCTAGCTGTTTTGTATATTGATAACTATGATGAGCTAGCACAAGGAATGGATGATCAGACGCGCAGCCAGTTGAATAGCTTGGTGACGTCATTAATTAATGACTGGGGAGCGGGTCAAGGGATTTACGTGAAACGCATTTCTTCAGACAAATTCTTAGCGGTATTAAATGAATCCATTTTAATTGAGCTTGAAAAAACCAAATTCTCTTTGTTAGATGATATTCGTGAAGCAACATCTAAAATGAACCTAGCGTTAACCCTGAGTATTGGTGTTGGAGCGGGATCTGCATCACTATTAGAATTAGGCGAGCTTGCTCAATCAAGTCTTGATTTGGTACTCGGACGCGGTGGAGACCAAGTGGCGATTAAACAACCAAGTGGTAAAGTGAAGTTTTACGGTGGGAAAACAAATCCAGTTGAAAAAAGGACGAGGGTTCGTGCACGTGTTATTTCACACGCATTACGTGACTTAATTCAAGATAGTGATCAAGTATTTGTTATGGGCCATAAGCTACCTGACATGGATGCCATAGGAGCATCTGTTGGGGTTCGGAAAATGGCTGAGATGAACCAAATCGATGGATATGTTGTGTTAGACTTTGATGAGCTTGACCATAGCGTTACACGTCTTATGGATGAGATTAAAAGCAAGCCTGCGTTATTTGATCGATTTATTTCACCTGAAGAAGCATTATCTAAGTTAACGGACAAAACACTGTTAGTAGTTGTCGATACACATAAACCTAGTATGGTTATAGATGAAAAGTTATTGAATAAATCAGAGAAGGTTGTTGTTGTCGATCATCATCGACGCGGTGAAGAATTTATCTCCAATACGTTATTGGTATATATGGAACCCTACGCTTCATCAACTGCTGAGTTGGTAACAGAGTTACTAGAGTATCAACCAAAACACGATAAAATCTCCATGTTAGAAGCAACAGCGATGCTTGCCGGTATTATTGTCGATACGAAGAGTTTTACATTACGAACGGGCGCTCGAACATTTGAAGCTGCTTCTTACTTAAGAACACATGGTGCAGATACTGTGCTGGTGCAACGATTATTAAAAGAAGATATAGAAACGTATATAGAACGCTCTAAAATCGTCCAAACGGTTGAATTTTTCCGAGAAGGAATTGCAATTGGGCATGGAGAAGAAGATTCAGCATATAGCCAAGTTCTAATTGCACAAACAGCAGATATTTTATTAACAATGAAGGGAGTTTCAGCTTCCTTTGTAGTAGCGAAAAAAGATAATGGCGACGTGGGAATTAGTGCAAGATCCCTTGGAGACATTAATGTTCAACTTATTATGGAACGATTAGGCGGAGGCGGTCATTTAACGAATGCGGCTAGTCAGATTCCAGACGGAAATGTTCAAGAATCAATTGAACAACTTAAACAAGCTATTGTCGAAATTGTCGAAGGAGGCCAAACAGAATGAAAGTTATTTTCTTAAAAGATGTTAAAGGCAAAGGGAAAAAAGGCGAAATCAAAAATGTAGCAGATGGCTATGCACATAACTTCTTATTAAAGAACAATTTAGCGATTGAAGCAAACCAAGCAAGTATCAGTGCATTGGATGGAGCGAAACGTAAAGAAGACAAGCAAGCTGAACAAGTGTTAGAAGATGCAAAAACGTTGAAAGACCAATTAGAAAAACTAACGATCGAACTAAAAGCTAAGTCCGGTGAAGGCGGTCGGTTATTCGGTTCAATTACGACGAAGCAAGTGGCAGAACAACTTCAAAAATCACATGGCATTAAAATTGATAAACGCAAAATGGACTTAGATGATGCAATTCGTGCTTTAGGAGTTACGAAAGTACCAGTGAAGCTCCACCAGGAAGTAACGGCTACTTTGAAAGTTCATGTTACAGAAGAAGCGTAAGGAGAGACAAAAATGAGCGATCCAATATTGGACCGGATTCCCCCTCACAACCAAGAAGCTGAACAATCCGTCATTGGGGCTATCTTTTTAGAACCACAAGCGCTCATTACAGCTGCAGAAATTCTGCAGTTCGAAGATTTTTATCGAGTAGCGCATCAAAAGATTTTCCAAACTATGAACAGACTGAGTGACCAAGGTAAACCAATTGACGTTGTAACGGTAACGGAAGAACTAGCTTCAAAGAAAGAGTTAGAGGATGTTGGAGGGTTATCTTACTTAACGGAGATTGCCAATGCTGTGCCTACAGCTGCCAATATTGGACACTATGCTCGGATCGTTGAAGAAAAAGCGTTATTAAGAAGACTGATTCGAGTAGCAACGAACATTGTGGAAGATGGCTTTACACGTGAAGATGAGGTAGAAGCTTTACTATCAGAAGCTGAAAAGAAAATGATGGAAGTTTCAAGTCGAAAAAATGCTGGTGACTTCAGACATATTAAAGATGTTCTCGTGCAGACGTATGATAATATCGAACTTCTTCATTCGCGCAAAGGCGATATTACAGGTGTTCCAACAGGCTTTCGAGATTTAGATAAAATTACCGCTGGATTCCAACGTAATGATTTAATTATCGTTGCTGCTCGTCCTTCTGTAGGTAAAACGGCGTTCGCATTGAACGTTGCACAAAACGTTGCGACGAAGACAGAAGAAAATGTAGCCATCTTTAGTTTAGAGATGGGTGCAGAACAGCTTGTTATGCGTATGCTTTGTGCTGAAGGGAATATTGATGCTCAAGTATTAAGAACGGGTGCATTAACAGTTGAAGATTGGCGCAAACTAACTATGGCAATGGGTAGTTTATCGAACGCTGGAATTTTCATCGACGATACACCTGGTATTCGTATTAATGAAATTCGTTCGAAATGTCGTCGCTTAAAGCAAGAGTATGGTTTAGGCATGATTTTAATCGATTATTTACAACTGATTGCAGGAAGCGGGAACGGCAAAGAAAATCGTCAACAAGAAGTTTCCGAGATTTCGCGTTCTTTAAAAGCGTTAGCTCGTGAATTAAAAGTACCGGTTATAGCATTGTCTCAGTTATCCCGTGGAGTAGAACAACGTCAGGACAAACGTCCAATGATGTCCGATTTACGTGAATCAGGAAGTATTGAGCAAGATGCTGATATAGTATCTTTCCTATATCGTGAAGATTATTACGATAAAGAAACGGAAAATCAAAATATGATTGAAATCATCATTGCTAAGCAACGTAATGGTCCAACAGGAACAGTTACTCTTGCATTCGTAAAAGAATTTAATAAATTCGTAAATGTCGATTGGAGCCAACATTCAGCTCCACCAGCTTAATATACGGTTCATCGAATACCAGTAGGATAGGTTTTGCCAGAACACGAACGATAAATGTCTGAATACATTTTTACGTTCGTGTTTTTTGGTGTTTTGGATTGACTTCGACCTGTTCGGTTGATACAATGAGACTTGTTTGATTCAGGACGCGTGAAAGCGTCTGACGGAGGTGCTGACCATGACATCAGTAGTAGTAGTTGGAACACAATGGGGAGACGAAGGAAAAGGTAAAATTACTGATTTTCTTTCAGAGCATTCAGAAGTAATTGCTCGCTACCAAGGTGGAAATAATGCAGGACATACCATTATTTTTGGTGGAGAAACATATAAACTTCATTTAATTCCTTCAGGGATTTTTTATAAAGATAAAATCTCTGTTATTGGGAACGGAATGGTAGTCGATCCAAAAGCATTAGTAAAAGAATTAAAAGGTCTTCATGAACGTGGCGTAACGACAGAAAATCTACGAATTTCTAATCGTGCACATGTCATTTTACCGTATCACTTAAAACAAGATGAAGTAGAAGAAGCTCGACGTGGAGCTAATAAAATCGGAACAACTGGTAAAGGGATTGGTCCAGCATACATGGACAAAGCTGCTCGTGTTGGGATCCGTATGGCAGATTTGTTAGATCACGTTGTATTCGAAGAAAAACTTCGTCATAACTTAAACGAGAAAAACCGTATGTTTGAAAAATTCTACGAAACTGAAGGTTTTACAGTGGAAGAGATTATGGAAGAGTATTACGGTTACGGTCAAGAAATTGCAAAATATGTAACGGATACATCTAAAGTGTTAAATGATGCTTTAGACGAAGGACGCCGCGTTTTGTTTGAAGGCGCACAGGGCGTTATGTTAGACATCGACCAAGGAACATATCCATTTGTGACGTCATCTAACCCAGTGGCAGGTGGGGTTACGATTGGAGCGGGTGTTGGACCTACGAAAATTAGTCACGTTGTTGGGGTATGTAAAGCTTATACATCACGTGTTGGTGATGGTCCGTTCCCAACTGAACTATTTGACGAAGTTGGCAATCAGATTCGTGAAGTAGGGAAAGAGTACGGAACGACAACTGGTCGTCCACGTCGAATCGGTTGGTTCGATAGTGTAGTTGTACGTCATGCTCGTCGTGTTAGTGGTTTAACGGATCTAACAGTTAACTCAATTGACGTATTATCTGGACTGGATACCGTAAAAATCTGTACAGCTTACAAGTACAATGGTGAATTAATTACAGAATATCCTGCAAATCTTAGAATGCTTGCTGACTGCGAACCTGTTTACGAAGAGCTTCCAGGCTGGCATGAAGATGTAACGTCATGTAAATCATTAGACGAACTACCTGATAATGCACGTCATTACTTAGAACGCGTATCACAGTTAACAGGCGTACCAATCTCTATTTTCTCAGTAGGGCCTGATCGAAACCAAACGAATATTGTAGCGAGCGTGTGGCGCTAAAATTTTTAAGCGGAGAAAGGAAACTTTCTTCGCTTTTTTTGAATGTAAAAGATAGAAGGTTTTCCTAGGTCGGGGAGAACCTACAAAAAAATTTACCACTACACTAGGTATGATTTGTAACCACAATAGTTAAATTAAATTACTTGAAAAATAGCCGTTTAGGGCCTGCGGAAAAAACGAAATATCTGACCATCTAATTTTGAAATAGAAATTAAGATTTAATCATCTTCATTAATACAACAGTCTTCTTCAAATAAAAAGTTCTCCCCACTAATTGTGATGAGAACTTTTTGTCATTAATGAATATTTCGTTTCTTAAAGCGTCCGCCACGTACTTCAGCAATGTTACCAATCGCAAGGAAGGCGTGAGTGTCGATATCTTCAACGATCGTCTTTAATTTAGCTTCTTCTAATCTTGTAATAACAGTAAAAATGATTTTCTTTTCGTCACCCGTATAGGCACCTTCACCATGTAAATAAGTAACCCCACGACCAAGACGGTCCATGATTGCTTGACCAACATCATCCACGTAATCACTGATAATATAAACAGATTTAGATTCATCAAAACCTTGAATCACAATATCTATTGTTTTAAATGCGATAAAATAGGCAAGTACTGAATACATAGCTTGTTCCCAAGTGAAAACGAAACCAGCAATAGTAAAAATCATTAAGTTAAAAAACATAATAATTTCGCCTACAGAAAGAGGGGTTGTTTTATTAAAAAGAATAGCAAGAATTTCAGTTCCGTCTAGTGAGCCACCATAACGAATAACTAAACCAACACCAACGCCTAAAACAATACCGCCAAATACAGTAGCTAATAGTAAATCGTCAGTAAATCGTGGAACTGGGTGTAACATATATGTACTAATCGAAAGAACAGTGATTCCTAAAACGGTTGAAAGTGCAAAGGTTTTACCGATTTGTTTATAACCGAGGAAGAAAAATGGAATGTTTAATAAGAATATAAATAGTCCAAGCTCAAATCCAGTTAAGTGAGCAAGAATAATGGAAATCCCGACGATCCCGCCATCTAGTAAATGGTTGGGAACTAAAAAGAGTTCAAGACCCATTGCCATAAAAATAGCACCAGCAATGATCATAATAATCCTTTTGACGACTACTTTCTTGGGAGTTTTACGATGAGATACATGAAGTTTCTGCTTGGGTGGATTTAAAACAGTGTTTTCGACCAATTTCAGACCTCTTTTCATACGAGTGTATATCTAATTTTACCTTAAAAACGGACAATCTCCTACATAGTGGTCTTGAAATATGACAATTATGACAAAAAAATTGTAGAAAGAGTGAAAAAGAGGAAGAAAGATAGAAGAAAAATATCGAATTTTCTAATTAATTAGGTTATATGACACTACTTAATAACAAAATAAACCAATTAATACTAATTGATGGAATGAATGAGTCATTTTCTTTACATTATGGTCTATGATTACCAATTGAGAAAAAGAGTGTGGTAAATTAGAGGAGCGTGAAAATTCACGTCAATGCTACATTCGAATCAATCGGATGGAATTTTGGAAGGGGCTTTATCATGAATTTGAAATGGAACACTGGCAATAGTAAGAGGATTTCATCCGATCACAAGCCATACCGCACATCAAATGTGATGAAAAAAGCAGCCGTTACAGCTTTGCTTATTTCTAGTTTTACATTCAATATAGGTTTTGCAAAAGATAACCATTCGGAATCATTGCAAAAAATCTATCATATATACGCTAGCGGTCAATATGTAGGGGCAGTATCTGATGAAACAGCAGTAGATACATTGGTTAATAACAAGATTGAACAAACAAGCACCCAATACGATGGACTTAGCTTAAAAGATGGATCAGATATAACTGTCATCCCCGAGCAAGTATTTGCATCAAATACAAACGATCAAGAAACATTGGATAAGCTGGACGACTTGGTAACAGTCGCTGCTAATGCATTTGCATTATCCGTCAATGACGAGATTGCCGTCTACGTCAAAGACTTAGAATCTTATCATGAAGTAATTAAACAACTAAAACTTCAATCGGTAACTGAAGCAGAACTCATCGAATTGGAAGCTCGCAAAAACTCTACTGACTCTTTACCACAATTAAAAGAAAACGAAACACGTATTTTAGATGTTTTGTTAAAAGAAAGTGTCTCTGGTGTTTCGAAATTAGCTAAACCAGAAACGGTACTGACTGTTGAAGAAGCTGTAAAATTTCTTCAAAAAGGTTCTTTAGAAGAAAAAGTATATGCTGTAATAGCTGGTGATGTCTTTAGTGAAATTGCTCAAAAGCATAACTTATCTACGTCGGAATTAACCAAACTTAATCCTGGTTTTACGCAAGATAGTGTTTTGCAAATCGGACAAGAATTAAAAGTTACAGCCTTAAAACCTCTTATTAATGTAGAAGTATTAAAAGAGAAGAAAGTTACGGAAACTGTGAAATTCGAAAACCAAGTAGAAGAAACCGACACTATGTATAAAGGCGACACCAAAGTGAAGCAAGAAGGTAGTGACGGGAAAAAAGAAATGACTTACTTACTTCGAGAACAGAATGGTGTTCGAACTGGAAAGTCTGTTAAAGAAGAAACTGTTACAATTGAAGTGAAAAATCATATTGTGTTAAAAGGAACAAAAGTTATTCCATCTAGAGGTTCAGGATCATTTATGTGGCCAGCTGAAGGTGGATATATTTCAAGTCATATGGGTCATCGATGGGGAAGAATCCATAAAGGGATTGACATCGCGCGTCCAAATGGATTTGCGATTAAAGCGACTGACAATGGGATCGTAACATTTGCAGGCAGAGATGGATCTTTTGGAAATAAAGTCGTTGTTAACCATCAAAACGGGTATCAAACAGTATACGCTCATCTTGCATCGATCGATGTTAATATAGGACAAATCGTTCCTCAAGGTTCTAAACTAGGAAAAATGGGTTCAACAGGTAGATCAACTGGAACTCACTTACATTTTGAGGTAATTAAAAATGGTCAACAAGTTAATCCAATTAGTTATTTAAGAAAATAAGAAGTAGGGACGGTCAATTGTACAAGTTGGCCGTCTTTTTATATAGAAATTTGTCGAAATATTGCCCGGGAAATACTTCAATCCCATATGGATATCCGCGATAGATGCGTATTGATGAAAACCGTGATAGAGTAGGAATATAGAAGTTAATAAAATTCCCTGCCTATATAGATTGTATGAGAGAGGATGAAATATATGAGTAAAACAATTTTAGTAGTAGATGACGAGAAGCCGATTGCTGATATTTTACAATTTAACTTAAAAAAAGAAGGCTATAATGTAGTCTGTGCATATGATGGAGACGAAGCGCTTGCAAAGGCTGAAGAGATTAAACCAGACTTAATGTTACTAGATATTATGTTACCGAACCGTGATGGAATGGAAGTATGTCGTGAAATTCGTAAAAAATATGATTTTCCGATTATTATGCTGACAGCGAAAGATTCCGAAATTGATAAAGTTTTAGGATTAGAGCTAGGTGCAGATGATTATGTTACGAAACCATTCAGTACACGTGAATTAATTGCACGCGTAAAAGCAAACATGCGTAGACATCAAACGGTTCAGTCTGAAGATGAAGAAGCAGCATCGAATGATATTGTCGTAGGATCACTGATTATTCAACCAGATGCGTATATGGTATTAAAAAGAGACGAATCGATTGAGTTAACGCATCGTGAATTTGAACTGCTTCATTATTTAGGGAAACATATCGGACAAGTTATGACACGTGAACATTTACTTCAAACGGTATGGGGCTATGATTATTTTGGTGATGTACGAACAGTAGATGTAACGATTCGTCGTCTTCGTGAAAAAATTGAGGATAACCCAAGCCATCCAGCATGGATTGTAACACGACGAGGTGTTGGGTACTATTTGCGTAATCCTGAACAGGAGTAATAACAATGCAAAAGGTTGGTTTTTTGAAATCTATACACGTTAAAATTGTTCTTATTTATATTTTACTCATATTACTCGCTATGCAAATTATCGGATTGTACTTTGCACAGGAGTTAGAACAAAAACTTAAAACTAATTTCACCGATTCGATTAAAGAACGGGTGAATTTGGTTGAGTTTAGCGTGCGTGAGGAAATGACTCGAAAACGGGGAGAAGAAGATCAAACCCCTGAACAAAGTTTACGAATGGCATTATCCAGTTTGAATTCTGATGACATTATTGAGATTCGAGTAGTTGATAATCGTTACCGTATTTTAGCGACTTCGGATACAGAAAATCAATTGATTGTTGGTCAAAAATCGACGGAAAGTTTAGTGAGAAAGTCAATAACTGCTGCAAATCCTTATGACGAAGTTAAACTCGACCGAGGAACGGGTGACCGTGTATGGGTACTATCTTCACCAATCGTATCGAATGGTGAGGTTATTGGTACATTATATCTTGAATCTAATATTGAATCGGTCTATAAGCAAATGACCGAAATTAACCGAATTTTAGCGGGTGGTACAGCTATGTCTTTAGCTATCACCGTTATACTTGGAATCTTTATTGCGCAAACCATTACTCGTCCAATTGCAGATATGAGAAGACAAGCTCAAGCAATGGCAAAAGGAAACTTTTCCAGAAAAGTACGTGTATATGGAAATGACGAAATTGGTCAACTTGCCATTTCATTTAATCATTTAACCAATCGTTTGCAAGAAGCACAGTCAACTACAGAAGGCGAACGAAGAAAGTTAGCCTCCGTTCTATCGAATATGACCGATGGAGTTATAGCGACAGACCGAAAAGGACGAATTATTTTAATAAATGATCCCGCGCTACGACTATTGAGAGTGCCAAGGGATTTAGTTCTCCAACGACCTATTTCATCCGTTCTTGGGATTGACACGCAATACGCGTTTGAAGATTTAATTCATATGAAGGAATCCATTAATTTAGATTTTAGTACACCGGAACGTCCTTATGTATTACGTGCTAACTTCTCGGTTATTCAAAAAGAAACAGGGTTTGTAAATGGACTGATCACGGTCGTTCATGATAATACAGAACAAGAGAAAATTGACATGGAACGTCGTGAGTTTGTTGCGAACGTTTCCCATGAACTGCGTACACCTTTAACAACGATGAGAAGTTATTTAGAAGCACTTGCAGATGGTGCTTGGCAAGATACAGAATTAGCACCTACATTCCTAAAAACGACACAAACTGAAACCGAGCGTATGATTCGTCTTGTAAATGATTTATTACAATTATCGAAAATGGATAGTCGAGATTACGATTTGAATAAGGAAATGGTCGAATTTAATAAATTCTTTAATCGAATTATTGATCGTTTTGAAATGTCTAAATCAAATAATGTAAATTTACAACGTTTACTACCCGATGCTCAATACTTTGTGGAAATTGATACAGATAAATTGACACAAGTAATCGATAATATTATTTCAAATGCTTTAAAATATTCACCAGATGGAGGGAACGTTCGATTTGGTGTCATCGTACAAGAAGGCTTTTTAAAAGTCATGATCTCTGACGATGGAATGGGCATACCAAAAGAGAACGTCGAACGAATTTTTGATCGTTTTTATCGAGTTGATCGTGCACGTGCACGATCGATGGGTGGAACAGGATTAGGTTTAGCTATTGCCCGGGAAATGATTGAGGCTCATGGTGGATTGATTTGGGCTGAGAGTGAAGAAGGACATGGTACAACAATTTTCTTCACCTTGCCATTTGAGTTAGATGAAGTAGGTGAATGGGATTGAAATATGTTGAACATGTGAAGAATGCTATTTTATGGTTACTCGTTGTCCTAAGTATTTTCCTAACATTCTCGATTTGGACTTATACACCATCATACCCCACTATTCAAAAAGCCCCAGTTGTCGACATTTCGATTGCTGATCGGAAAAGAATTAATGAGGTTGTAAAACCATATAAATTGGTTTTTAGTTTAAAAGATGGACTTTCAGGCACAACGTCATTTCCTCAAATAGAGCGAGTATTAGGTGTAATGAAGGATTGGGAGATACGAAATTTATCGTTAGTTAGCAATAATTTATCACCCGCAGAATTAAATGAATATATTCTTACGACAAACCGATTTACAATGATATATCCAACCGAAATTCCATTTGCTGTATACGATAACATCATTCCATTTACGTCTACCAATATTCCAGGAGAAGGTTTTGACCGTATGATTGTTGACTGGAATCGACCTGAAGATGATGAATTAACGGTTTATTTCGCTAGCTCAATATCAAAACAACTTTATTCAGCGAAAGTAACTAAGGTAGATCCACAGCAATTCCAAGAAAAAGTATTAATGCCAGCAGCAGATTTCACTAAATACTCGCACATTCATCGAAACGGACAATTATCGATGTTTGTACCAACTGAAGAAATTGCTTCGATTCGTTATACGTATATTTTGAGGAATGTTCCACCTGCTCGTTTTAAAGATGCCTTATTCGATAATCCAAATAAAGTTCGTCGAAGTTTTGTGGGGACTTATAATGAAGAGTATTCAGACGACACAGCACTATTGACTGTCGATTCGCTCGATCGGACATTAAGGTATGTGTATCCTGCTGCAGAAACTAGTGTGCCAGGTATACCTCAAGAACTTGTATTCGATAGTATGGATTTTGTGAATGAGCATGCGGGTTGGACCGACGATTACCGTTTAGTAGGAATTGATCCCGATAACCAAAAAGTGGATTATCAGCTTTTCTTATTAGGCTATCCAGTCTTTAGTGATATGACGTCGACAACGATTACAACCTATTGGGGAACGAACCGAATATTCCGATATAATAGACCTTATTTTACTTTAGACTTATCGCTACCATCCGAAACGGATGCAGCAATCCTTCCTTCAGGTGTGGAAGCTGCTAAGTTACTAGATCAAGTAGAAAGTGTTGAAGAAGTAAAATCTTCTGGATTAACAGTTGGATATTATCTAACACGAGACGATGAAAGAGGTCTTTTACATTTAGAACCTTCTTGGTTCTATTTAGCCAATGGTATTTGGTCAAGGCTTTCTCCAGAAACAATAGGAGGTGGAGAATTTGGATTGGAATAAAACCAAAACCATCTTTATTATTGTGTTTTCAATTCTAAATGTATTTTTGTATACCCTGTATCTAAATAGGCACACGGAGTCGAAAGAAATAGAACCACTATCTGAGGCATCGGTCTCTGACAGACTTCAAGCTGATAATATACAATATGAAAGTTTAGGTTCGACAGTTGAACCGGAATCTTATGTAGCTGGAAACGTTCGAATATTTCAGAGTGATACGATGGAACCTAGAGAAAACCAAATGTTTGAGATTCTTGAAGAAGGTTCTAAATTACTTTCTACCTTTAAAATACCAGTTGCCATTCCAAACGTAAAAGAAGCAGTAAGTTTTGAGGATTTTGCAGTCAAAAATATCGACAATGGATCGGTCTACAAACTGTGGAAAATTGATAAAGAAGCACGAAAAGCGGTATTATTCCAAACAGTTAAAAATCGTTTTATCTACTATAATTCTTCAGGGAATTTAACAATTTATTGGAATGAAGAAAATAAAATCATTCGATACGAACAAACTCAATTCGCCGAACTTGAAGATTTCCCAGAAACAGTTGATTTATTACCTGAAGAGGACGCGGTTAGTGCTTTATATGGCCAAAGAATCCTTCAGCCAAATTCTACGATTATCGATCTTGTTTTAGGATTCTCA
>JBFIXW010000038.1:0-16689 GCA_041605715.1 Paenisporosarcina sp. | reverse complement strand
TACATGAGGGAAACCTATTTTTATGAAGCTTTTGAAGGGCTTTCGAGATTAGCCCCTGGAAGTGAGCATTCTACTAAAACAGCCATTTCGATGGTGAATATCCCAAAAGAGAAAAAAATAAATATCCTTGATATAGGTTGTGGAGCGGGAACTCAAACTTTAGTTTTAGCCGAAATGTTTCCGAATGCACATATTAAAGCAATCGATACAAGTGAACATTTTCTAGCTGTGTTAAGAACGCGTCTAGTTGAAAAAGATCTTTCCGAAAGAGTCGATGTATTAAACCTATCGATGTTTGATATGGATTTTCCTCATGAATCATTCGATATTATTTGGGCAGAAGGTTCCATCTATATCGCTGGATTTCAAAGAGGGTTGAAAGATTGGCATCCATTTTTGAAACAAGAGGGTTACCTCGTGTGTAGTGAAATTTCTTGGTTACATAAAAATCCTGCGAACGAAAGTAAAGAATTTTGGGAACAAGGTTACTCGGAAATGAATACGATTCCAGCAAAAATAAAACAAATAGACGATGCCGAATACTCATATCAATCATCATTTACCCTACCTAAAGAAGACTGGACTAAGGAATACTATAAACCTTTAGAAAATAACCTTCTTCAAATGAAAGAGAAGTATGAAGGTAATGATGTTGCGTTAGGGATTGTGGACATGCTCCAACAGGAAATCGATCTGTACAATCAACATTATCGTGATTATAGCTACGTGTTTTATATCATAAAGAAGAGATAGATGAAGAAAACGAGCTTAAAGAAAAAATTGAAAGATAAACTTTAATGTTTTAGTAGCATTTTTTGAAAATGGTCCTGTTACTGTTTAAGAATTAAAGATAGACACATGTTTACATCATTACACATGCTTGTATATTCACTAGTTTTGGCTGGGGATTGGTTATGTATTTTCTAGTGTTACCATTAATAAACCTGTCTCCAAGGTGATATCTTCGAACTTGTTCTGTAGCTCGCTTCAGTGACCCTTGCCATTCGATTTGCAACGTAATACCGGTATTACAATGGGTTTTAGTGTTTATGGTACTGTAGCCGAGCTTTGTATCTAATAAAAGCTTGTTGGTATTTATGAAAAGCACATTTGTCTTTAAAAAACGAACAGCTATTATTAAAATCATCTTTAATGAAATGGAAATAACAAAAGTAGTTTAACTTTCATCTGGAATACATAGACAATTGGAATAACTGAAAAAAGTTTTTTTAGTATAAACTTTGATTATATACGATAAATAATTTATCTATTCAATACTTTCTAATAAAACCGAAATATAGAATAAGGGGGTTTTATTATGTTCAAAAAAAGTTTGCGAACACGTTTAATGGGGATGTTTTTAGCTATGATCCTCATACCCATGATTATTGTGACATTTTTCGTCTACAATTCCATGTCTAGTATGATTGGTTTTTCTAATAAAGCATCTAAAGATTCTTTACAAGCTATAAATAGTGAAGTTGGAGTGAACATTTCTGATGTTCTAACATCCTCACTAAAAAAAGATTTATCAGCGGTAAATGACCGTATAGATAATTTAATTAAAGAAGGAACAAGTTTAGCGACACAAGTAGCTGCAAATCCAGCTATAATCACTCTTCCTTCTGAAGAAGCGGAATCCAATCTGACGAGTTTGAAAACGGGATATCCTTCTTTGTCATATGTATACATAGGTAAAAAAGATGGGATATTTTTAATATCTCCTAGACCAGAAGGACTGCCAGCAGATTATGATCCTACAGGTACTGATTGGTACAAAGGAGCGGAAACGAATACAAAAGGGACAATTGACGTGACAGATGCATATTTGTCATCCGATGGTGCTGATTTAATGATAACGATTGCTACTCCTTTAGAAATTGAAGGAGTATTTGAAGGGGTTATAGGAGTAGATGCCATCCTTTCATCATTCAGTGACCGGGTAGCTGCCGTTGAAGTGGGAGATCAAGGATTTATTATTGTAACGGATAAACAAGGAATGATTCTTGCACATAAAGATAAATCATTAGTAGGCACATCAACGAAGGATTTACCAATATTCACTTCAGAGAACACTATTGACGAAAGTGAGTATGTATCGTTACAACAAATAAATGAGCAAACAGGTTGGACCTCTTATGTTGTACAACCAAAGAGTGAATTCAATGCTGCTCTGGCTAAAATGGATAATCTATTTACTAAAGGGCAAGAACAATTAGCGAAACAACAAGGTTCTAAAATGAATAATGCCATAATTACATTACTAGTTTTAACTCTGATTATATCAATTCTAGGCGTCATTTTAGGGTATTTTATTTCACGAAGAATTACGAAACCAATCACTGAAATGGTGAATGTTACGAAGAAAATATCGGAAGGTAACTTACAAGAAAAAATTCATGTAACTTCCGATGATGAAGTGGGAATACTTGGTGACTCGATTAACGTAATGGTCGATCACTTACGTTCAATTGTTGTTGGTCTAACAAAAATTACTCAACAAGTAAACAAAACTTCAAATCAAATGGATTCTCAAGTCATTCGTACAAATGAGTTTGCTGCAACAATTAGTGCATCAATGAACGATGTAGCAGATGGTTCTTCAAGCCAAACAAATAATATGGTAAACATTTCGACAACATTAGAAGAAATAAGTAAAACCATTAATTATTTTACAGAGGGAATGAACTCGGTGGCTATCGGTATGACCGAGGCTGAACAGTCAAGTAATAAAGGATTAAAAGCTCTTCGTACAGTCAATGAGAGCATTGAAAAAATGGAAGGTCAGTCTGAGCAATCTAGTGTGATCATTAGTGCACTTGCATCACAACTTGAAGAAATTTCATCAATCACAAAACTCATTGAAGGTATTGCAGAACAAACGAATTTGTTAGCCTTAAATGCGAGTATAGAGGCAGCTAGAGCAGGTGAACAAGGAAAAGGATTTGCAGTTGTGGCACAAGAAGTGCGTTCACTTGCAGAGCAAAGTAAAGAATCAGTAGCGACCATCTCCAGACTTGTAGCTGAAATTCAAGTGAAATCTCGCGAAGCAGTAGTCAATATAGAAGGTGGACGTGAATTAGTGACAACTGGACATAAGGTAATTGGAGAGTCGCAAGAGCACTTCACAAGTATTATTGAACGGATTTCTTCACTTAATGAAGGTGTGCAAAAAATGGCTGATCAATCAAAAGATTTGAATGATAGTGGTCAACGAATGAGTATGTCAGTAAACGAAGTTGTGGCCATTTCAGAAGAAACTTCAGCAAGTGCTGATCAAGTAGCAAGTTCTTTAGACGAACAAATGGAAGCAAATAAAGAATTAGTGCATGTTAGTAATGAATTGAAGGATTTGACAATTAGATTAGAAGCAGAAATCCAAAAATTTGATGTCTAATGACTAACTGTTAGAAATTACATTATCTAAATCATTAACATTTGAATTCTGGCATCAAACAGAATTGCACCACATCACAACTGAAGTATTTTAAAAATAGTTTTAGCTTATAATAAGCGATAAACTATTCTACTCATTAACTCTATAAATTTTAAATAAATGGATATTGGGCAAAAGCTCAGTATCCATTTTCTATTCATCTTTCTAAATTTTTCGTAGTAATGCGATCTCTTGTCGCAACTTTTCTTAGATATGAACAATACCCCTCAATCTTAAATAATTTTTTGAAAGAGGGCAAAAGGGTAGAACTCAATTTGTTTTCCATTAATTAATAACTTAAATCATTAAGCTGTACTTTATCACTAAAGATAAAGTTAACTATGTATTCGAATCATAGTATAGGAGGTGTACGAATGCTGACCATTCAATGTACAAAAAAATTGATAGATTATATAAACAAAGATATCGACCGACTACCTGACATCCAGGACAAATTATTCTCGTGGCACGCACATCTATTTATTGTGCAACGAAAAAAATACATAATCATCATGAACAATCAATCTCGCTATAACTTTGTATTGGGGCCACTATTAAAAAAAGACGTAAAACATTTAGATGACCTCATTATTGAGGGGATTAAAGTTAATCTGAAAGCTGACGAAATTGAACAGTCGATGATCGATGAATACGTAAAACAAATGGATGAATTTAGTTACACAAAAACGAGTGAGAGATCAATTATTGGTCAAATAAATGACTGTATAAATTATCTTGAACATTTTAGGAATGCCAATGGTGATTTAGATCTCGCTGATATCAATCGAAGGTTAAACAAATTTCCTATGTTAAAACTACCATTAACTTATTCAAGAAAAGCGATGATCAATGACTTGCAAGAACGATATTCTCATTAACGTCAATCGAGTGTATTGAATTTTTAAGCAAGCGGCGGCTGAAATGGCATCTTCAGCCGCTTCTTTCTATTGTCCAAGGTGTCCATTCTTTATTTCCCAAACGGTTAAAAAGGTTTATAAATGGGTGGTCGATTTGAAGACCGCAATCCTATACAATAGGAAGATATGATTTGGACGGGTTAGGAGTGTTTTGGTCGTGAGTGTGGTGAAAAGTACGGATGTGACGCGGTGCAACTTAGCTGTGAGCAGCCGGTTTAAAAAGAGTAAGCCAAAAATGGTAGAAGAATTGACGAGGTTGTTGAATGCGTCACCCATTGTGGAAGTGCATATGGAACGTCTTGCAGATGGACAGGCGAATCAGCGACGCGTGTCTTTATATATAGATTCTGAAACAATTGAAGGCACCCCGGTTATGGAGTGTGAATGGATTGGGAACGGGCTTGAGGTTTCTCATTTTTACATCACGAAGAAGCGTCTCCAATTAGGAAACAACAGACATCTGCACTTGAAGATGGCGTTTGATCGTAAAGGACTAGTATCTACTGAAATGACACTAACTCTTTACCGAATTATTCAATCTTTACCCATTGCTTCCGACCGATCGGAGTATGTAAAGAAACGGATTTCAAGTTGGGAATCTTATTTACATGTAATGGAGCGAAACGCAGATGTGGATCGACTGGAGATAGGCATTAGAGGAGCACGATTAAGTCCGGATTTCCGCAAAGTAACGTTTGAGCTACAAAAGCTCCCAAACGGATTTGATAAATATTATAAAAAATCAGCTGTTAAATTAGTGGAGACGAACCATAGTCTAGGAAATGTTGTACAAGTTCAAATGGGTAAGCGAAGTATCGATGTGGAACTGGGCAGGGATCTTCAAGAAAAGGCACGAACAGGAAAATGGCGAGTACCAGCAAGCGGAAAGCTCGCTTTTGATAATGTAGCGGAAATGGCACAAATCAATCGATTAAAAGATGGCTTTAAACGTCTTGAAAATGGTTGGGCGGTGAACCCGAATCTTGAAAAGCTACTATTTGAAAAACGACCAACTGTGCGAAAAGGCAAAGTACCTGAGGACTTATCGTTCAAACAAAACCTAAATGAGTTTCAACGACAGGCAGTTGAAGGCGCGATTGCTGCAAATGATATGTATGTAATCCAAGGTCCCCCTGGAACCGGTAAAACCACGGTTATTTCGGAAATTTGTTATCAGCATGCGAAGATGGGATTAAAAACGCTTGTTGCGTCTCAATCGAATTTAGCAGTAGATAATGCACTCGGTAAATTGATGAAAGACCAAGACATTCGAATTTTACGAATTGGTCGAAGTGAAAGTATCGAAGAAGAAGGACAGCGCTTTGTGGAAGAGCAAGTGGCTCTTTACTGGAAAGAGCAGACGCTTTCGTCGATTCAGACGCATGTGAATCAGTTCGAAAAAGAAGGACATGCCTTACTTGCTGCGATTAAAGATACCGAAGAAACCGTCACGTATTTAAAGGTCGAAATAGAAGAGCTTGAAACAAAGAAAGTTGAAAAGGCACAGGCTAAAGAGAAATTAAGCAAACTAAAGCTCGATTTGGAAACAAGTCAGACATACGTTCAAGAGTTGAATCGCAAAAAGAGCCAATTTGAACGTCAGTTAAATATGAGCGAAGACATTTTAGAAGATGCGAAAAGCAGATATGAACGATTAACCAATCAAGTCGTCTTGTATGCTGGAACGGGTGAATTTGCCAAACTGCATTCACAACTTTTAGATGAAGTTAGTGAACTTCAGAAACAATTTGCCTATTTACAAGTTGAGATGTCACATCAAAATAAACGAAGCGAGCGTCAGAAGGCAGAAGTCCAACTTAAAAGTTTTCAGGTTCAACTAGCATCTTTTGCACATGCAGCCGAGCAAATGCCTGGTGTGAAAAAAATCCCTGAGCTGCAAGCTTTAATCGGCCGGGATGCATGGACTCGCACTAATGAAATCGACTCGCTGATTCAACAGATGGGTCGATTGCGCATGAATTATCAAGCTTCTATGCAAACAGAGAACCACTCGGAAGTAGATGCTACATTAAATAAAGCCATTGTGTATGCTGAGCAGCAGCTGCGGACGCACCAATACAATATGAAAATGCTAGCAAAGAAAATATCAATGCAGCCTCACGTAACGGGAGTAAAGCTAGAAGATACTTATGTCAAAAAAGTGATTGATGCATTCCGGGATTATACGAAACAAATGCATGCCTTCAGAGAGCCTTTGCAACCAGCGGATCGCCAAAAATTGTCGACGATTTATGAACATATGATGGTTTTAAAAGCTTCTCGAACCACGATTTCTAAAAACAAGGTTTCTCAAGGTGTAGGGAATGAGCAGATTAAGAATGAGATTTTAACGACTTTTGAAAAGTTAAAAGAAGTTGTTGGACAAGCACTTGTGACTCGTCAAAAAGAAATAGAAGCTGAGATTTCCTTATTGACCCCAAAACTTGCGACACTCGATGAAGAGATTGTCTCTGCTCAACAGTCTTTATTGGAAATGAACGAGGTTGCAGTAGCGCCACTGCATGAAGTGGAAAAAGTACTTGGGGAAAAGAAGTTAGAACTTGAACAGATGGGAACGGAAAAGAGTTACGTAGAAGGTTTAGAACAAGCATCTGCAGCACAACAAGTCGTTGTGCAAAAACGTCAGCATGAAATGACGCAGTTCAAAACGACGATTGATGAATTACAACAAAAAATATCTGATGAACAACAAAAGCAAGAATCATTTGCGCAAGTAGCGACCGAATTAGAAGAGATTGTTTTAATCGATTTCGATGTTTTACTTAGCAACGTGAAATCGGATTATGAACAGAGGGCTGGCCAGTTAAATGAACTGAAACGCAAAGAGACGTTCTTGAGCGTATCCAATGACATTCGTTTGGAATGGCAAGAAATGCTTCAAGAATCAACGGCTTACGATTTAGATGAAATCAAGAAATTGTATATCCAATATGCCAACGTCATCGGTGTCACATGTTCCATTTCGGCAAGTAAAGATTTCGTGAATCAATACCCCGATTTTGACGTGGTCATTATTGATGAAGTATCTAAGGCGACGCCGCCAGAATTGTTACTGCCAATGCTAAAAGGGAAGAAAATCATCTTGGTTGGTGACCATCATCAATTACCACCACTCGTTGGTCAAGACACGATGGATGAAGTGCTTGAAGAAATGACGGATCCAACAGAAAAAGCCGATTTGAAAGCGATTTTGAAAGAATCGATTTTCGAGCGTTTGTTTAAAGACTTACCTGACGATAGCAAAGCTACGCTACGTATTCAGTACCGAATGCACGAGCACATTATGGAAACGATCAACCCGTTTTACTTAGAGAAAAATTACGGGCTGGAGTGTGGTTTGACCGATTCGAATAGAGACCGGGACCATTTGCTCGATGGGAAGCAGTTCAAACGAGGTCAACATATTCTTTGGTATGATATGCCGAACTCTAAAGGCTATTTAGAGGAGCGGGAACAACACAATCGGAGCTTTTATAATGCAGCTGAACTAACACAAATTCGAGCGTTATTGCTTGATTTAAACGAAGCGACAGCCTCTGCGAAACAAAAAGGTGATCTAGATCAACATGTGAAGAAAAAAGTCGGCGTCATTAGTTTCTATGGGGAACAAGTGAAGAAAGTGGACCGAATGCTGAGTCAAGAGCTCGATCTTCCACACCTTCATACGCGAACTGGAACGGTTGATAAATTCCAAGGGATGGAGATGGATGTGATCATCCTCAGCTTTGTACGAAACCATCTCCAACCGGATGCCAATATCGGCTTCTTAAAAGATTATCGTCGACTCAATGTGGCCTTATCAAGAGCGCGCGAACTCCTCATGATTGTAGGGAGCGTGGATATGTTCACGCAAAAAGCATTGAAAGAACCTCAGCGGAAAATGTTTGAACACGTATTGCATGTGGTGAATAAACACGAGGGCTTAAAAGTAGTAGAAGCGAGTAAGAGGTAGGAAGTGAAGCAATGAGTGTCAATCCGCAAGTCGAAAAAGAAATGGCGAAAGTAGCCAAGCAATTTATAGAACAACCTCATATGCGTTTGCTTGGAAGTGAAGCGTGGGTCTTTCCGATTCAACTCGCGGATGTTCAAATGAAAACCGTCGTGAGAAGTCAGATGGATGTCTTAATGAAAATGATTTTGATGATATTAAAAAAATTAGCTGTAAAAGAAGCAAGTGAAATTGGTGAACTCTTAGCGGTAGAAACCATTTTTGTTGAGCATATGCTGTCTTTATTAAAACAAAACAATATGGTCGTAAAGACAGAAGGTTTATACCAACTCACTCCTCTAGGAACGGAACATTTAAATCGAGGCACATTTGTCCATGATCCAACCGATGAACAAATTGACATTTTCTATAGTCCGTACCATCAAGGTGTTTTAACCTATAATTACGAGAAACAAATGATTGAAGACACGGATGATTTAGCTGAATATCGAATCGAACAAGACACTCCGCAAAAGGATGTCACCACATTAGATGACGACCAAATGACCCAACTAATTTTAGATTCAGGTTATGAGGTTTTAGTGGATGCTGGTCAAAAACAAATTGACGAAATCACATCGATTCAAGTAAAAGAAACAATACCCGCAGTATGTTTCGAATTTCATTTACATGATACAACCGAAGATCTGGTCTTTATACGCGTGTGGAATACGTGGACGGGCAGCTTTGATGTAGCCTTTGAAACAGAACTGAACCATAAAGAAGCCAGTCGATTAAGAATGCAATATATTGAGCAAGAAAAAGACATAGATGATTAGAATGTTTGGACACCCTTCCATCTGTATATTGAGATAAAATTAGGAAAGTGAAACTGAACGGATTTTGTTTGTAAAAAGTGAGCTATATTTTATCCTAGCAGCTGGCCAATATACAAATATAAATCTATGAAGTGTCTATACTTTGTTAGAAAAGCCTGAAGAAATTCAGGCTTTTACTTATTCTCCTTGTTTACTTACGAGCTCTCTTTCATCCATCAGACTGCTGAATCTAATATCTATTTCGTTTAAATTTTTCGAATTAGGTGAACGACTATAAGTAGTTTCGTAAATTTCATATAGTAATAACAGGATGAGGAAGGAGGTTATACCTATATGAAAAATGATAACTTTGAAACTGACTGTCTCGAGAATTTTAATCTTAACCTAAAAAACTGTTGCTACTGGCCTTGCTGTCCTTCCGAAAACAGGTGTTGTTGTAAATCTAGATGCTGTTGTGATGGAAAACAAACAAAGTGTAATTGCTGTAAAGACCACTGCCGTAAAGATTTATGTGACAATGACTTTCGAATTCGTTTGGCTGGATTGACTGAAGGACTAAATTACCGCTTGTACCAACAACTTCGGTTTCATGTTAAATTGGTGTTAGGAAATGGACAGTCAGTGTTTGGTAAAATCATTTATGTTGGGTCTAATTTTGTTGAATTGCTTTTGCCGCTAGTACAAGGTAATCGAAAAGAAGAGCTAGAGACGGAAAAGTTGACTAATGGCGGTATTATGGGAAGAGAGCAGAGGAAAGATAGAATACTAATTATTCCCATCGACCAAATAGTGATGGTTGAAACTTCAAGTGTAGCTTAGTTTCAAGAAAGTATGCGTTAAACCAATATGTAAATAGCAAGTCAGTTGCTGAAGGAATCCTTCAGTAACTGACTTGTTTTAATTAGTCGTGTAAGGTCAATAATTGGATCTGGTTTAGCGATATGTTTCTAATTTGTTCATTTTCTTCAAGACGGAATGAGTCTTTATCTACATGTTTCAATACCCCTTCAATGGATTGACCATCTAATTGAACTAGAAAGTGTCTCCCTTCTAATGAAAGTAAATAGATGCTCATACTAATCCTGAAAAACAAATGGAGTAATTCGGGTGATGAAGAAACGGTACATCCGAAGTTAAAGGTCAATTCCCTTTTAAAGCAAGAAGCTACTTCCTCTAATTCAGGGTCTTGATAAGGATCAGCAAAACGTTCAAATGGTTTAACTAGATCAATTTGGGTGTAAGGATAAAGGAATCTCTTTTCTTCATCTTGAAGTACAACAAAGTCAGAGCCTGATAGAATGACATTCCCCTCACGAGTCTCACCGGATGCACTTAAAATTTTAACTCGTACTCCTTTTAAACCATCAAATACTTTCTGGAATGTTTCATTTATTGGCCGGTCCTCACCCAGTGCTAAATCGAGGAGTAGTTCATTTGCTTTCCGAATCTTTTCAAGGACTTTTTCCAAGTCTTCTTGAGGAAGGCAACTCGTAGGGGATGATAATTTTGGGGAAGGGTGTCGCTTTGGGCAGCAGTGTAGAGGGCTATAGAAACTCTCTTTATTAACATGCTTTTTGCGTGTTTTCCTAATAGATCTTACTTTATCGTTTTCTTTTTTCATTTTCTCACCTCCTTCCTGATTAGCCGTATATGTATAAAAAAGAGAAGAAACGATTCTTCTCTTTCGTTTGTTCTACTGCTGCAAAGGGGGGAGGTGATCTTGAATTTCGGTATGAATTCTTAATATGCCCCACATGCCCTGCTCTATATCCCAAAGGATATTACCTGCACGGTACATATAATCACCCGGAAATCCTAAATAAGCACCAGCACCGCCCAACAATTCCAAATTACTTACTGAACCGACGGTATTTATTCCTACAAAGGATGCTGTAGTCGAATATAAATTTTTCTCTTCAGACCGAAAGCGATGTCCATGTATATGGAATGTGTGAGTTCTTCGTCTTTCCGATGGCATCACTAATCGAATGGTCACTGGCTCACCCAAATAACTCTCTAACAAAGGGGTGGCTGGGTCACCGAAAACACGTGAGCTAAACAAATCATGCAACACGGGATGTTTGCGATAGCGGTTGACCAATCGTTCACTTCGATAATTGAATCCTCTTGAACCTTGATCATACGTATCCACCTCGTCTTCAATCACGTTTGGAGGTGGCAATACCATACCGGCTATCGGATCGATAATTACCTGATTGTTTGTATCAAGCAGCCTCACCCCATCATGCATAACCAAGACGAATTCTCTTGTGCTAGGGAGGAAAGGATTGCGTAAAACTACATGTGCACCCGTTTTGACTGGTTTCAACGTAACTGGATCCAGATGCTCTGTACCTCTAGGTTCGGCAATAAAAGAACCAAAGGCTCCGTGAGATTTATGGTTGCGAATATCTGCCATATCCCACATGCCACATGCACCCATTGGGGCATCTACATACCAACGATATTTCCTGCTTTCACCAGGACCTACCGTTTGGTCCCCGTTAAAACCGACTGTTTCCCCTGCAGACGTTTTCACATCATATTGAATTAGTTGCGGGTGCAGTGAGATTCTTAAAGATGGAGGGTAAAAAGCCTGTTCCTTTACAACCGGATAAGGGTAGATCCCGTCTTTAAATGGGAACAAGTCTAATTTTAAATGGCTTGTAAGAGTGATATCAATTGTATCTCCTACGTTTCCGCGCATGACTAGTGGTTCCGGGTTTTTTTCGCCTTTTAAGATAGCTTCCATATCTTCTTTCAGTGCAAAGACAATGCCATGAGGATCATGATCTCCGTAGCTATTATAAGTAAGAGGGAGTTGGAAAGCGACGATATCAAAGTAGCGAATCGGTCCTTTTTCGACTGGGACTTTAGTGGGATCATCTGCTCTAGGAGGTTTTTCCCCCGTACATACCGGAAGTGGTCTTGAACGTTTTAAAGGATTTGGACGATCAGATAAAGGAATCAGATCAGGCACTCTTTCATCAAAAGCACGAACTAAGCCCCAAAGTCCATTCCATAGGTCTTCTTCCGTTTCAAATGCCCAAAAATAATCACCCGATTTCGGAATATAAGTTTCCATTGTGAACGATTCAGAAATACCAATATGCTGTTGCTCTTTCATATTGGAATTCAGATTCTTGCGTTGGTTTAGCCACCTCAACCCATGGACGTTAAAACTATGCGATTCTTCCTGAGAGCCCTGAAGAAGTCTGAAGCGAATGGAATCCCCTTCATATGCCTTAAAGATTGGCGTAATCGGGTCACCATTTACGTAAGAACTGAATGAATAGGCCGGATCACAATCAGCTCCTAGACGAAATTGAAGGGGTTCGTTCTTGTAGTTCACCCCAAACAAACCAGGATCATCATTGGAACCTGGAAAGCCTGGAGGCTGAAGTGGCTTTCCTGATTTATCAAATAACAAGCTGAAATCCTGACAAAATAACACAAAATCTCGATAGTCAGGAATCAATGGATTTTGGGTAGTTATTTGTGTACCACGAATGACATTTTCACCGGTTGCTGAATCTAAAAACGCAGTAAATCTTGGATGGATAACGCCGGATCCGAATACCCCATGCTGCTGATGGACATTTGGAAATAAATGATCGTGGAAATACCAGGCTTTTAATTCAATATCTGCGTAATATTCGTAGCGAATGGTTTCGCCTGGCAATACAGAAGAATCATAGTTCCAGCCTACATTCGCTCCGTCGTTTACTAAAACATCGAATTTGACAAAGTGAATATGAACTCCTGTTTCATAGGTTCTAGTCACCAACTGAAATGCATCGCCATCAAGAATATGAGGCAATCGATTTGTAAAGTTAATGCGAATAATCGTATGTGCAGTTGAATGAATTACGAGTGGTTCAGGCTCTCTTCGCCCTGAACAAACATCTTCAAGGTCTTCATCTAGCACAAAAATGCGTGCTTTTGGATCATGCCATCCTTGTTTGTTGTAAGTGACTGGCAATTCGATGAGTGAGACGTTGAATTCCATGATAATTGCATTTTCAGGGGAGGGGTCCACAAATACAGCTCCAGGTCGAGGGTTTTTCACTGCTGCATTGCGTTCGAGTTCCGTTAATCCACGCCCACCATTTATTCCAAGTGGTGGACGTGGGGCCTTATACCCTACCTTCCCTGGAATGAAATTTGGAAATCCTGGTTTCAATTTGGTAGGTTTTGGTGGTGCCTTTCGGTCAGGCAATGGTTGCAGGGCCTTTATAGGAACACCGTTTGGGTAGCATTGACTACCATCCTGAAGTGTGTTAAAGATGCGATTCATGCCCCACATCCCGGCTCCAAAGTGTGGATATAGATGGCAATGTACGATTGTGTCACCAAAAGAGCCCTGTAAGCTTCCTAGTCCGTAGAGTGGTTCAACTGTGTAATGCGATTGAGGACTGACTGCTTGGGAATCAATCATTTCCGAGTTCGGGTCTTGAGGATCACTTAGCCACTGATGGACATGGTAATGAAAAACATGGGTTTCTTTTACGCCACAATGGATCAACCTAATCTTTGTGGGATCTCCTACATATCCTCTTAAGATGGGGGTAGATGGATCACCAAATACCCAAGAGTCATGGTGTACTTCTTCACCTTCAGTATTCGGACCTACAACGCCTTCTTCAATGAGTTGTTGTCGCCTGTTCATCGGTTCAAACCTATAGTTTGCGCCGTGAAAAGATTCCTCTTCTTGGTTGGTTAAGTGGTTAATGGGTCTATTTCCAGTTAAATCATCTACTTCCATTTCATCGTGAAATATCCACGCGTATTCGCGATAAGAGGGAAGCAAAGGATGATGCACATCCGCATATACACCACTATCCATTGTCCTGCCAGTTTCGGGGTCCGACCACCAAGAGAACCTTGGTTGAACGAGCAAAGCTCCAAACAACCCATTTGAATTGGAGCCATTTTCCCCACTAGCTGGATTGCCTAAATCAGTAAAGATATACGTTCCTTCTTTAACCGCATGCAATTGATAAAGAATGGACTCACCTGGACCAGCTGTCGAATCTTTATTAAAACCCACCTGAGCACCGTCTGATAGACTTACATCATATTCTGCTTCCTGAAAATGCATACCCGTGTGGAAATGCAATTTGTTTTCAAATAGTATTTCAATCGTTTCTCCATCGTTCGCCCGAATTATAAGGGGCTGAACGAGTTCTACAGGAGAGAATGGATTTTTTTTGACCAAATCTTTTACTTTTTGTTCGTTTTCTTTCAAGACATACATCATCCCATTTGGGTTGTGATCCCCAAATGAGTTAAGAACGATACGGATAGGTATGGCTACAACATGGTACTTTCTGATCATGCTGATTCCTCATTAGAGTTAGAATAGTCAGTTAAATGTGGGATTTTGGCCCCGGTACCAGTTTCGATGTAAAATACTTCAATGGAATCAATATGCACATTCCATACCTTGCGCTCCAATTCGGGTATAGACGTGGTTTGCACATCTAATGTCACAATATCACCTAATATTCCTTTGATTTTTCCGATAAACATAAATGGAAAGGCTTCGGTTAAGATGAATGCTCTCCGGTCTATATTTTTTTGGAAATAGGATACAAGTGCTTCTTCTCTTGTATCATTCACTGGTCTTGGCTCATTAAATGAGTTCACCATGTACAATCATCACTCCTTATTTAAATTAATGGGAAAACTTCATCCACTGGCACCTCAGTGGAGTACGATACAATTTTTTCAAATGGAATGCTTAACGGAAATGGGAAATTATAGAATGGTGCATTGACCATTTTAATAATAATCGGTGATAGTGTCAGATGCCCTTGTTGTACATCAGATACTGTTCCTGCAAAAATAGGCCTAAAAACCTGTCCAAGCAGGTTCAGCTGAATAGCACTCGTAATGACAAGTAAATCATCACCTATATGTTTTTTTAACTCTTCATACAAATTATCTTTTGTGTTTTCCAATTTATCTGCCTCCTTTAAGATTAACTTGTTTTAAACCAAGCTTTTAGTAAATGTTTCCATATAGGTAAGATACCAATTGTTGTTACATAGCGAATTTTGTTTAATGGAATTACATGATCCTTTTTGGGGGGGAATATAAGGAGTAAGTCTATTTTTGTAGTGGATGCAATTTTTCCAAATAGGATTTTGTCGTCTGTTCTGACTTCAACCCAACTACCTCTCCAAAAATTTAGACTGGTCTGCAGAGATTCTTCAAAAAACTGGCGGATGAGAACGTCTTTATTCGATACTGTTTCACCAAATTTTTGAACAAGCTTTTGTTGGAGTGAATTGTCATAGATGAAATGTTGGTGGGTGTTGGAATAAGTGGGAAATCCAAAGGGAATTGTAGCAGATTCAATTGCAGTATAGGGGATCCATTTTCTTTGCTTGAGATTTGTTAAAATGACAAAATCTCTTCCAATGGTAGAGACTTTTCCCTCTGTCGAAATCTGTTTTTCATCTTCAATGATCGAAGTAACCACTACATGTTGATTGCGCTTCATTTTAAAGAATTGTTTTAAGACAAGAGGTTTTCTTAGAGACTCATCTTGCTCAGTTACTTTAAATAAGTTTTTTGATGCAATATACTCGGTAAGAATTCTCGTTTCTTCATCGGAAACAGCACTGGTTGGTGAAGGAAAAGAGGAGATGTTGCCACCTTTTATAAGACTCGAACGTACCGATTCTTGAGAATCATTCATCTGAATGCTCCTTCAATCTAAAGTTTTCTCATAACTTATGAACCAACTTAACCATTTGTGTATAACAAGTGTGATTGAATCTATTCAGTTCTATTTATCAACTGTTTAAGATGACTGACGATTTCATCAATATTAACTTCCTTATCTCCCACAGCCATGTCGTGACGCGATCGTATTTGGTCCTTTGAATCTACTACATACATGTATATGGTATGGGTCAAGAAACCATCCTCATTTTTTTTATAAACAAAGTTGAATTCCTCTGTAAAATTTCTAATCTCCTCTTCTGAACCTCTTAAGAAAAGCCAATTAGAGTTAGAGATTCCAAAAGCTTCTCGATATTGTAGAATCCTTTCTTTCGAATCAAATAATGGATCTAACGTAACCGACACAATTTGATACTGACTTTCAAAAATCCCATTATCCGTCATGGCTTGTTGAAGGTTTTGTAAATCGATCATAGTTGAAGGACAGATATCTGGACAATTTGTATAATAGAAGGAAACAAGTTTTGGCTGTTCACGGCTAGCTGCTTCTTCTGGCCATACTGTTTCAAGGTTCCATCCAGTAACGGTGCCTAAAATAGGTAAGGTATTGGATATAGGCCAGAAGATATACAAACACAATAGGCCGCTTGCCAATATTATGGGTGCAAAGTATTTCATCTTATCCCCCTTTATATAAAAAATCACACGCGAAAGGAGAGTCGAATAAGGTTGCTGATTAGTGAATGAATACTTGCAGCAAGCACGGCAATACTGTACATATTAATTGATATCATTTCTTCTGTTTCAATTGGTATATTGCACAATGCTGGATTTAGCAAAACTGAACCCAGCATT
>JBFIXW010000037.1:0-17151 GCA_041605715.1 Paenisporosarcina sp. | reverse complement strand
CAAGGTGGAGATAGGGATGACGAAGGATCGATGAGTCTTATGACAATCGCTTTAGCAAAAGCTACTCCCATTACCTATGCATGGGCTAAGGTTGCGAATCATCAACATATACTTCCGTCCAATCACGTACGAAATCCGAATGAAGACGAGGATGAATACACCATTCGGCAGTTGAAATTGATGTCTCAATCTCAATTTAATGCCATTTTAGTGGCTTTTCAAAAAGCAGGTAAACCTTATGAAGTTAACACAAATGGGGTATTTGTTTTAAATGTGCTCCGAGATGGAGCCGCAGATGGTTTATTAAAAGCTGGAGATAAAATACTTCGAATTGATGATGTGAAAAGTAATAGCCAAGAAAAGGTCATTTCGTATTTACAAGAAAAGAAAGTAAATGACATCGTTCAACTTGAAATTGAACGGAAGGAAAAGATTGAAGTAGTCGATATCATGTTGAAACCAATTCCAGGCGATAATTCTCGAGCGGGGTTAGGGATTACCTTTATGGAGGATAAGAACATTACCACAACTCCAAATGTTTTAATTAAGTCTGAAGATATTGGTGGTCCGTCAGCCGGTTTAATGTTTACACTTGAGTTGTTGAATCAATTGGAAGAAGAGGATTTGACAAAAGGCTATGCGATTGCGGGTACTGGTGAAATGAAAAGTACTGGTGAAGTGGGACGTATTGGAGGCATTGATCTGAAAGTAGTGGCTGCAGATGCTGCAGGGATAGAAGTTTTCTTTGCACCAGATGATGAATTACCTGAAGAAGTTCTTATCAATAATCCAACATTGCGCTCAAATTATGATGATGCACGAGACGCAGCAAAAGAAATAGGCACGAAAATGAAAATCGTGCCAGTTAAAACAATTGATGATGCTTTAGATTATTTAAAACAATTGGAACCTAAATCGTAATTATCTAATAGGTGGCTGACGATAGTCACGTCCAATTGGTTGATTAAAAGCATGGGATTGAATTCCAAGCGTGTACAAATCGGTCGCTTTAATATCTTGAGATAACATCGAATCTTTTACTGACCCAACTCGACTTACGAGAGGCAATGAAAGATTTTTTTTATGTTTATTTAAATAAAGTTGTCCTTTTTCTGTCATTCCTAGTAGCCGGATATAAGTAGGACTGGAAGCCTGTTTTAAATCATCCCATGTAAAACCTGTATAGATATGAGTTAGCATGCGTTGGATTCTGGTCCATGTATAACGTTTGGATTTAACAAGTTCCATAAAATGTTCAAAAGTGTTGGATTTTTGAGCTGCTTCCTTTAACAAATACTCAATGCCTTCTGTAACTTCGGCATAAGAAGCTAGTTGTTCTATGGATGTACGGATAATTTGGAATCTTAAGTATGGATAGAATTGCTGCCAGCTTCCAAAAGACCCAATATTCGTTTGCCATTCCACAATGCTTTGCAAAGAAGCTTTCGGTAAAAGTGGAGTTAAGTCATTCACTCCTTGATCATTAAAAATAACTTTTCGAATACCCGTTGCGCTTGCAATGCTTTGACCAGGGAGAACGTCATCATGATAGCCTGAGACAATTCGTTGTATCGTAACAGGTTTAATGAACGCTTTAAGATGATATGCAGCTTCAATATAATGATAGCCAAGAATATTGTTTGGTTGAGATAAATCTACAAACGATTGATCATATCCTTTAATAAGGTGTGCATAGGCTTCATTTAAAGCTTTTGGATAACTCATTCCTGTTTTCATGAATTTATTAATGGATTGTTGGTAAGACTCTTGTTGTGAGGTTATTAAATCATAGGTATTTATAAAGGGCTCAATTGATCCTTGTTCGCTACCAAAACAGAAATCAGTGCATCCAGCAGCTTCTAAAAGGGCAATAGAACCTTTTGCGAAATCACTAGCTTGAGCAGTGGCGAATACATATGGCAATTCTATGACAATGTCAACTCCACCTTGTATTGCCATTTTGGTCCGACTCCATTTATCAACAAGTGAGGGTTCACCTCTTTGGAGGAAATTTCCGCTCATTACAGCAATAACAACATCTGCCCCTGTATTCTTGCGTGATTCTTTGATATGATATAAATGTCCGTTATGAAACGGATTGTGTTCAACGACGACTCCGGTTGCTCGCAAAAGTGTAAACCCCCTTTAATACTCTTAATTATACGGGGGAAAAAATAGTGTGACAAGAAATTATCTTGACATCTAATTTTAGGCATTATATAATCAACTTTGTTGTCTTGAGGTGATAAGCGTATGAAATGGGTAATTCATCAACTAGCTAAATATCGCCATGACGGGATGCCAATTGATCAATATGTTCAATTGGATAAAGTGATGGAACGTAACCCGGACATCCGGAAGATTTCACCCGTACATGTTAAAGGGCACTGCACATTTGGTGCAGCGCAAATGACTTGTCATTTTCATTTGACAGGCACCTTGACTTTGCCATGTGCTCGCACGTGGGAAGATGTTGAATACCCAATTGACATTGAAACCGTTGAACTATTCAGCTGGTCAGATGCTCACAAGGATAACGATGAAGATATTCATTTTGTAGATGGAGACGTCATTGACGTTGACCCTGTACTTGAAGAACTAATCGTTGTTGAAGTTCCGCTGCAAGTATTTAAGGAAGATGCTTCGCATCAACCACATGCTGGTGGTAAGGACTGGACGTATTTAACAGATGAGGAATTGTCTGCGATAAGAGAAAATGAACCAAAAAAATCGGATCCTAGACTTGCTGATTTAGCAAAGTATTTTGATCAAACAGACGAATAACGATCTGTAAGGAGGTGCCACCAATGGCTGTACCGTTTAGAAAGACTTCTAAGACTGTAAAAAGAAAGCGTCGTACGCATTTCAAATTATCCGTACCTGGTATGGTTGCATGCCCAAACTGTGGTGAATCGAAATTGGCTCACCGCATTTGTAAATCATGCGGTCATTACAAAGGGAAAGAAGTATTGAGCAAATAATACAGTATTTGCTCCATTAAAGGCTACCAGAGAGACCATGGCTCTCAGGTAGTCTTTTTCTCTATTTACACTGATAGAAATGATTAGTTTTTGGATAAGAGTATAATAAAAGACAGAGCTTACACCTTTTTGGTGCAAGCTTTGTTTTTCTAAAAAGGAGGTCTTTTAATGGCTTTTTCAATCATAAATGACAATCATATCGTTCGATTTACGATTACTCGACCAGCTATCCGCAATGCCATCAATCATGAGGTGATGCAGGGACTTGAGCAATTAATAGAACTTATACATAACGATTCAACCATTAAATTTGTGGTAATTACTGGTGAGGGTACCCAAGCGTTCTGTTCGGGAGGAGATCTCTCCGTATTTCACGGTTTAAAAACTGCAGCAGAAGCCTTTCCCATGTTAAACCAAATGGCTCAAATTTTATATAAAATTTCAACTCTTCCTGTTCCTGTCCTTGCTTTGGTAAATGGAGCGGCAGTTGGCGGTGGGTGTGAAATAGCTACAGCTTGTGATTATAGACTTGTTTCTTCTACTGCCAAATGTGGTTTTATTCAAGGGTCCCTAGCAATAACGAGTGGCTGGGGTGGGGGAACCTACTTGCTAGAAAAAATGCCTCAAATAGACCAAGCTCTTCGCATGCTTGGAGATTCCAAACCTTATCATGCTAACCGGTTAAAAGAAATTGGATGGGCTACAGAGCTTTACGAGGGTGATTCAGAGGTAGCTTTACAAACATTTATTCAAGATATGTGTAAAATTGATGCGTCTGTTCACCGTGCATATAAAGAAATGGTCAACCGAAAATGGACATCATTAAATCTACTTAATCAGATTCAAGAAGAAGTCATTCGATGTTCGAAACTTTGGGAAGCTGACGCTCATCATATTCAAGTACAAAAGTTCTTAAATAGAGGAAAATAACTTCTAATCTTTCACCTTACGCATATAGTAGAAAAAACGCGAGGTGATTGTATGACAACCATGAAAAGAAAAGATCAATGGACGGCAAATGATGATAAAATTCTAGTAGACACTGTATTAGAAATTGTGACAAAAGGCGGCACCCAAATCCATGCATTTGATATTGTTGCCAAAAAACTGGGTAGGACTCGACAAGCCTGTGGTTTTAGATGGAACAAGACTTTAAGACACACATTTGGACATGCGCTTAAACAAGCTAAGCTTAAACATCAGCACCCGGTTCATACTCATTTAAAACAAGCCATGACGAGTTATGATGAGTTACTTGGCGCACACAAGGATTTACAAGAAGATCATGCATTACTCGTAGATAAATTCGAACATTTAAGAAAATTATTTGATCAAGTGTATACTACTTTTCAAAACAAAAAATAGTCGAAATAAAAGGTGATTCCATTACTTCAATAAAAGTAAATGGGGGAACCTTTTTTTATTTATAAAAAGTTTCATTTTCAATCATGTAGGGACTTGAGATTCTCCTATTATAGAAGATATAGTCGAAGGAATAAAAAAATAAAAGAATCATGGATAAATACCTTTAATTTTTCTATTTTTTTGTTTAATAAGAATATTTCTTCATTCAATAGTTGAAATCGTTTTCATTTTTCGAGTAGACTAGTAAAGATGGAGAACACCGTTTAAACAACTAGGGGGCAAACACATGAAGAAAGTGTTAATAGCTAATAGAGGTGAAATCGCACGTCGCATTATTCAAACCTGTAAGAAACTACATATTGAAACTGTGGCCATCTATGCTGAAGCAGATGAGCATTTACCATTCGTTAAAGAAGCAGATAGCGCTTTTCTAATAGGGCCAAGTCAAGTTCAACAGTCTTATTTGAAAATCGATGATATCATCGACCTTGCTATTCGTGAAGGTGTAGATGCTATTCATCCAGGATACGGCCTTCTGTCTGAAAACTCTTCATTCGCAAAAAAAGTAGAAGAAGCTGGAATCCTATTTATCGGACCAACACCTGAAACAATTGATAAAATGGGAGACAAAATAGGTTCAAGACAAACAATGGAAGCGGCATCGGTACCAGTCGTACCTGGGACTACTGATGGTGTAAATTCAATCGATGAAGCTATTGAATCCGCACTTGAGATCGGTTATCCGATAATGCTTAAAGCAAGTAGTGGTGGCGGAGGAATCGGTATGATTCGATGTGAAGATGAGCAAGCGCTCAGTCAACACTTTGAATCTGTGAAAAACCGTGCAAAAGCTTACTTTGGTGATGATAAAGTCTTTTTAGAAAAATACATCGCAAACGGTCGGCATATTGAAGTTCAAATATTCGGTGATACACATGGGAATATTGTGCATCTATTTGAGCGAAATTGTTCTGTGCAACGACGCAACCAAAAGGTAATTGAAGAATCACCTTCTCCAAATTTCCCAGATGAGGCGAGAGCAAGATTACTACAGGCGGCAGTTGATGCAGCCAAGGCAGTCAATTATCGAAATGCTGGAACGGTCGAATTTATCGTAGATGAACAAAACAAATTTTATTTCTTAGAAATGAATACACGTTTACAAGTGGAACATCCCGTTACAGAAGAAGTAACTGGATTCGATTTAGTTGAGTGGCAACTTAAAGTAGCCGATGGAGGAATGCTTCCTGTTACGAATCAACAGGAAATTCTTTCAACAGGACATGCCATGGAGTTCCGCGTCTATGCAGAAGATCCAAAAACGTTCTTCCCTTCACCTGGAACAATCCAATCACTTGATTGGGGCAATGTTGAAGATGTTCGAATTGACTCAGGATATGAACAAGGCAATGCGGTAACACCTTATTATGATCCAATGATTGCTAAAGTTATTGTTAAAGCTGAAACTCGTTCTTCGGCAATAGAAAAAGCACGAAAGTTCTTTTCAACTGTTACACTTGAAGGTGTAAAAACAAATATACCTTTATTTACAACATTTTTAGATGCAGAGGTATTTATGGATGGGACATATACGACGTCAGCACTACCAAATTGGTTAGAATCACAAAAGGAGGAAAAATAAGATGAAACAATTACAATCAACAATGGCAGGTACAGTATTTACAGTAAACGTTAAAGAAGGCGAAGAAGTGACAGTTGGACAAACTGTGATGGTGCTTGAATCAATGAAAATGGAAATTCCTGTTGAAGCTGAGGTTGCTGGTAAAGTAGCGACAATTAATTCTCAAGTCGGCGATTTTGTTAATGAAGGTGACGTGCTTGTAACTTTCGAATAAATTCGGGATATATCGAACATGTACGCAAAGGGGGCAACAAAAGTGACTGAGAACACGACATACAATGAACAATTAGAAGAAAAGTTAGAAAAAATATTTGCAGGTGGTCAACCTAAATACCATGAGAAGATGAAGGAACAAAACAAATTATTTGTTCGTGATCGTCTAGCACTATTATTTGACGAAGGTAGCTATCTTGAAGATGGTCGTTTTGCAAACTGTGAAGCAAATGATTTACCTGCTGATGGTGTTGTAACAGCTATGGGTAAAGTGAATGGTCAAACTGTATGTGTAATGGCAAATGATTCGACTGTTAAAGCTGGATCATGGGGTTCTCGTACTGTTGAAAAAATCATTCGCATTCAAGAAATTGCTGAAAAAAACCGAGTACCAATGTTGTACTTAGTAGATTCTGCTGGAGCTCGAATCACGGATCAACTTGATATGTTTCCTAATCGTCGCGGAGCAGGTAAAATATTCCATAATCAAGTTCGTTTATCTGGTTTCATACCACAAATTTGCTTATTATTTGGCCCTTCAGCAGCGGGGGGAGCATATATCCCAGCGTTTTGCGATATCGTAATTATGGTAGAAGGAAATGCGTCCATGTACTTGGGTTCACCTCGTATGGCTGAAAAAGTTATTGGGGAGAAAGTTAGCCTTGAAGAAATGGGTGGGGCTCGCATGCACTGTTCAATCAGTGGGTGTGGGGATGTCCTTGTGACATCTGAAGAAGACGCTATTTCTGAAGCGCGTCGTTACTTAGCTTATTTCCCAGCTAATTTCACAGAGAAACCAAAAGTAATAGAAACAATCGCATCTAAAGAAGGTCGTTCGTTAGAAGCGATTATTCCTGAAAATCAAAATGCTCCATTTGATATGTACGAAGCAATCGATCAATTAATCGATGAAGGATCATTTTTTGATGTGAAGAAACTTTTTGCACCAGAAATCATAACAGGCCTTGCACGAATCGAGGGGCAACCAGTTGGAATTATTGCCAATCAACCTAAAGCCAAAGGTGGCGTATTATTTGTCGATTCGGCGGATAAAGCGACGAAGTTCATTAATCTATGTGATGCCTTTTCAATTCCACTATTATTCTTAGCGGACGTACCAGGATTTATGATTGGTACAAAAGTGGAACGTGCTGGAATCATTCGTCATGGTGCAAAACTAATTATGGCGATGAGTTCTGCTACTGTTCCCAAAATATCGGTCATCGTTCGAAAAGCTTATGGAGCGGGACTATATGCAATGGCAGGTCCAGCTTTTGAACCAGATGTTTGTATTGCTTTGCCAACAGCTCAAATCGCTGTAATGGGTCCTGAAGCAGCAGTTAATGCGGTGTATTCGAACAAAATTGAAGCGATTGAAGATCCAAAAGAACGCATCAAATTTGTTCAAGAAAAACACCAAGAATATAAGGAAGAGATTAATATCTACAAGTTAGCATCTGAGATGATTATTGACGAAATCGTAAAACCAAGTGATTTACGTTCCGTTCTTGCTGACCGCTATAGAGCTTATAGCACAAAAGATATTCCTCAACCGCCACGTAAGCATCCTGTATATCCAGTATAAACAGGACATATTCCTTAGGTTTTAAAAAAATTCATCTTGTACTACCTATTCGTATAAGAGATAATATGTGAAAAAGGTCTACCATTGTCTTGGTGGACCTTTTTCTGCACTATTAGGAAAAATCCAATTGAGTAATAAGAGGGGGTGAGGAACTCTTGAAAATTTGTATTATAGGTGCTGGTTCTATCGGTTTACTTTTAGGTTCCTATTTTGCTGAAATGGGACATGAAATTTATATGCTTGCTCGCAAAGAAGAACAAGTAGTCGCATTGAGAGAAAAAGGCATCACGCGAATTATGCCAAATTTACAACATGTGAATGTATCCGTTCGAGCGACACTTCATGTGCATGAATTACCTAAGGACGCCTGGTGGTTTATTGCTGTTAAATCTCATCAGCTCGATCAATTGTCGTCTATTTTAAATAAAGCATCTCAGGAAACAAAATTAGTGTTTATACAAAATGGAATGGCACACCTCAAATGGCTTGAAACCTTACAACATCACCATTCATACATAGGAACAATCGAACATGGTGCGATGAAACAAGATTCTGCGACTGTTTTACATAAAGGTTTTGGCATATTAAAACTAGCAGCGCTTGAAAAAACGAACCAACCAACTGTCCAGGTTTTTCAAACGGATGATGAGAAGTTTCCCATTCATTGTGGATCTGACGCTTACACCTTAGTACTTAGAAAAACAATCCTAAATGCTTGTATTAATCCATTAACCGCTATATTGAATGTACCTAATGGCGATTTAATTATTAACCCTTATAGCTATACACTAGTACAAAAGATTTTTGAAGAAGCCATGAAAGCATTCCCAGAAATGAAGAGCTATCTTCTGTTAGATGACGTGAAAAAGCTGTGTGAAAAGACAGCCGAAAATCGATCGTCTATGCTACAAGATATTCAACATGGAACCAAAACGGAGATCGAGGCAATCGCAGGAGCACTCATTGAGCACGCATCCCATCGAAATAAAAGCCTACCGACACTTCAAATTTTGTACACTTTAGTACAGAGTAAAGAAGAAAGTGGTGCTCACTATGCTTAATATCATTCAGAACATCGTTAGTGTGGCACTGTTTCTTCCTTATCTTGTGTTTTTTATCATTTTATTTGTGGCATTGAAAAGTAATCGAAAACCTGCCCAAGCAATTGGAATAGCGGCTGATGTGGCAACATTTGTCTTATTTTTCGCCGTACCTATTGCGGTTGAAGCGCTTTTTGACGTAAAAACAATGATTTATATATTATGTATAGCTTTAGTCCTTAGTATGTTTATGACTTATCAGGAATGGACAAACAAAAAAGAAATTGAGTTACTTCCATTGTTACGTAAAATTTGGCGATTTTTATTTATTTTGCTGAGCCTCGTTTATATCATCGTCTTATTAAGTGGATTCATTGTTAAATTGATGAACTATATGAATTAGCATATGGACAAGTCGTATGTTTTTCCACTCAACTCTTTGAATGATATACTCATTTTGTATATAGACAAAAAGGAGTTACCACGATGAAAATGCAACATATTGAACAACCAAATATGAATACTTTTATGCATGACTTTTACAATCAAAATCAAAGCGTGTCTTCATTGTTTCATTACATGCCTTCGACAGCATCCTACGAAAAACGTGCTAAAATGCTTCAAAATCATTCAACAAAGCGAAAAGAGTTAACTCAAGTTATTCGATCTTATATGGGGGATCTTCCTTCAAGTGATGTGGTAGAAAAACATTTAAAAGAGTTAGAAGAAAATGCATTTGTTGTGATTGGTGGTCAACAAGCAGGGTTATTAACGGGTCCGCTATATTCAATACATAAAGCGATTTCTGTCATTCTTTTAGCTAAGCAACAACGAGATGCTCTACAACATCCGGTCATACCAGTATTTTGGATTGCTGGAGAAGATCATGATTTGGATGAAATCAATTCGACCTTTACTCATGCAAACGGAAGATTAGTAAAACATACGTATAATGATCGTCCGAATCGAAAGCAAATGGCTTTTGAAACAGAGATTGAACCTGATAAAGTGAATAGGTTGATTGAAAGTATTTTCAAACAAACAAGTGAAACAATGCATACGAAAGAGCTTCTTTTTAAACTGAAATCCTTTGCGGCTTATAGTCGCACTTACAGTGAGTTCTTTACTAAACTCATGCATGATTTTTTTGCCAATGAAGGACTGTTATTAATTGATGCAGCATATGAACCTTTAAGAAAACTAGAATCTCCATATTTCACAAAGATGATTGAAGAATCTCAAGAGATATCAAAACGAGTTGTCCAACAAGAGCTACTCTTTAACGAGATGGGTTATGGTGAACCTATACAGGCTGCTTTTGAAAATGCACACTTATTCTTTGTCCAAGATGGTGAGCGTTATTTATTAAAGAGACAAGATAATCTATTTATAAATGAAGCTGCTAATATTGAACTATCAAAAGAAGAATTATTAGAGATCGCTAAAAAAACACCTGAACAATTAAGTAATAATGTGGTGACAAGACCACTTATGCAAGAGATGCTTTTTCCGGTCTTAGCATTTGTCGGGGGATCTGGGGAATTAGCTTATTGGGCGACCTTTAAAACGGTTTTCGAGCATTTTAATATGGAATTACCTGTGATGGTGCCGCGTTTGTCCATTACATTAGTGGACCGGAAATCTGCACAATATTTAAATGATCTTCAACTTTCAATTGAAAATACGTTTGATGGATATTTATTTACCCGTAAAGAAGATTTCATCATTGGGATCCAAGACGATAAAGCACATGCGATGATTAGTGAAATGCAAAATTCATTAAATAAATATTACGAAGAATTTAAGGCTTATATTGAAACAAGTGAAATATCGATTGGGAATATCGTTGATACAAATCTTGATAAACATCTAAAGCAATTTACTTATTTGAAACAAAAAGTAGAAGATGATACGTTAATTCGCCATGAGACGATGATTCGCAAGTTTCAACATTTAGAAGGAATGCTTTATCCTGAACAATCATTGCAAGAACGAAACTATAGCCCCTATCTATTTATGAACGAAGCGGGAGAGTCATTAGTAGAAAAACTATTAGAAATGCCATTCGAATTTAATGGTAAACATACTATTATTTATCTTTAAGTAAATTTCATAATAAATACCGAATAAAATTGATTTCCGCTTCAGGTGGACGCTTTCTTACCATTAGTCAATCGTTTTCCTGTAATTTTATAAAAAAAAATAGATAGTTTACTGATATAAGCCTATTACTTTCCGTTTCGGCACTCGCTTTCCGCGGGCACGGCTTCAGCCGCTTCCCTCGCATACGCGCAGTCTAGGGTCTTCAGCTCGTGCTGATTCCACCGAAGTCGCCACTTTGCGCTTCAATCAACGAAATCTGCTAAATGTTAAATAACAAAGACCGATTAAATGTTCGCTACTGTTATTGAAATGAGGATTAAATAGCAACGTCTAAACCTTAATAATGCTTCCATATAGATGGTTATAATCTCCCCAGTGGAAAACAACTGTAAAGATTAGGGTAGTAAATGCTACATTTATACAAAGGGAGTGTCCCAAAAGTTGTGGAAGATGACTTTTGGAACACTCCTTTTTATATATAACGAATTCAGTTTGAACGTATTTTCATTTTTAAATCAGGATGGAGAGCGATTTAGAAACACTATCAGGTTTCTTCACGATATTTATTTTAATGATTATTAATTATTACCTTAAGAATGGTTTTAAAACTATTTTTGGTGGTTGACTATTTCTGAAGACTCCTGCGGAAAAAGAAACTAGCTAGACCCTGCAGACACAGATGTCACAGACAGCTGTGTTGAGGAGGCTTGCGTTTCTTCCGCGGAAAGCGAAAGAAATAGTCATCCACCTTGTTCAATTTAGGGCATTCATCAAAATTCTAATCTTATATATAAATGACTATTTGTTGGTCATCAGTCTGAAGCCGTCTCTTTTTTATTATGAGACGGTTTTTTGTATGAAATGAAGGGAAATAAAGCCGTCTCAACAAGTACTATTGACACATTTATTGATTCATTGAAAGAATTTTTAAAAATATGTGGAGGAAAGTGGGGGGATGTGGTACATTAATGACAATAAGTGGGGTGACTAGCATGTTCATGGGAGAATATCAACATAGTGTTGATGCGAAAGGCCGTCTAATAATACCTGCAAAATTTCGCGAGCACTTGGAAGACACTTTTGTTATAACAAGAGGTCTTGATAACTGCTTATTCGGCTATCCTATGAATGAATGGCGAAAACTCGAAGAAAAATTAAAAGCACTTCCAGTTACCAAAAAAGATGCTCGTGCATTTACACGATTCTTCTTTTCTGGAGCGACAGAAGTTGAAATTGATAAACAAGGCCGTATTAATATACCAAGTAATTTGCTTTCACATGCTCAAGTTGAAAAAGAATGTATCGTTCTTGGTGTTTCCAACCGAATTGAGATATGGGCTAAGGATTCTTGGACAACTTATTTTGATGAATCAGAAGACTCATTTAATGACTTAGCTGAAAATATGATCGGTTTTGATATTTAGGATAAAGATTGAAGGAGGACGAGAAATTGTTCAACCATACGACCGTATTGCTTAAAGAAACTGTTGACGGATTGAACATTCGTCCAGATGGAATTTATGTAGACTGCACACTTGGTGGTGCAGGACATAGTGAATATTTAGTACAACAATTGAATGAACAAGGCAAACTCATTTGTTTTGATCAAGATACAACTGCTATCGAACATGCTAAAGTGCGTTTAGCTGAACATCTCCATAAAGTGACCTTTGTACATGCGAACTTTAGAGAACTAAAAGAAAAACTACTTGAATTAGGTATGGAAAAAGTAGATGGGATTTTATATGACCTAGGCGTCTCATCGCCGCAACTAGATACCCCGGAACGCGGTTTTAGTTATAATCACGACGCTCCACTTGATATGAGAATGGATACGACTGCCTCATTAACTGCGTATCACATAGTGAATGAATGGGCATTCAATGACTTAGTTCGAATTTTTTACCGCTATGGCGAAGAAAAATTCTCTAAGCAGATTGCTCGTAAAATTGAAGAAGCACGAAATAATGCGCCAATTGAAACGACATTCCAACTGGTTGAGTTAATAAAAGATGGTATTCCTGCAGCAACAAGACGAAAGGGTGGCCATCCTGCAAAGCGTGTATTCCAAGCCATCCGTATTGCTGTTAATGATGAGCTTGGCGCTGCCGAAGATTCCCTACAAGACGCGTTAGACATGCTCGGAGCTGGTGGTCGTGTAAGTGTGATAACTTTCCATTCGTTAGAGGATCGAATAACAAAGACTATCTTCAAGGAAGCTGCTTCTTATCCGGATTTACCACCAAATTTGCCGGTCATTCCTGAAGGTATGGAACCTAATTTTAAACTAATTACAAGAAAACCAATTCTTCCTAGTGAGGAAGAATTGGAACACAATAACCGATCGCGATCTGCAAAACTTCGTATTATTGAAAAAATAAAGGATGAGGGACGTGTTTAAATGGCAATGCATGCGAGAAATCAACAAACATACATACAACAACCTGTCGTAAATCCACAACCGATAATCCAACCCCAAAGAAAACAAGAACGTAAAATTTTCACAAAGGGTGAAAAAATATTATTTGTCATGTTTGTAGCAGTTATCACGATGTTTAGTGTAATGATTTTGCAAACGCAAGCAAGCATCCACTCATCAACTCAAGAAATTCAATCGATCAATCACCAAATAGAAGAAACAAAAAAACAGAATACTGATTTGTCCATTCAAGTAAGTGAACTTTCAACATACGAACGCGTATGGGAAAAGGCGAAAGAACTTGGCTTGAAACTAAACGAGCAAAATGTGAAGGTTGTTACGGGACAATGAAAAAGAAATTTCGATTTCAATGGGGAGCCTTTCTAATGTTTTTGTTTTATGGAGGGCTCTTTTTTATGTTGTTGTCACGGATGATTTTTATCCAAGTCACTGGTGAAGCAGAAGGTCAAGCTCTTGCAGCAAAAGCCGCTGCGAAATATGAGAGAGAACAAATTATTAATGCAAGCAGAGGAAAGATTATTGATCGAAATGGCGAAATAATCGCAGAGGACACACTAAGTTATCGATTAGTAGCTGTATTAAGTCCAAAAGCTACAGCGGATCCTAAAAATCCGAAACACGTGAATGATATTGAGAAAACAGCCGAAGTATTAGCTGCCCACATGCAGTTATCTAAAGAAAAAATTATCGAACGTCTCTCAAAGGAAGGTCCCTATCAAGTGGAGTTTGGAAAAGCTGGACGAGACATTAGTCATGAAATTATGACGAAAATCAGTCAACAAAAACTTCCTGGCATCGTTTTTGTGCGAGACTTAAAACGCTTTTATCCAAATGGGACATTTGCTTCTCATCTCATTGGTTTTGCTTTAAAAGAAGAAAATGAAGATGGAACCTTTGATACAGTTGGGAAAATGGGCTTAGAACATATTTATAACAAACAATTAACAGGAACTGACGGAAAGATTGAATATGAAAGTGACTTGTGGGGGTATTTACTTCCTAATTCAGAAGAAATGATAACTCCCGCTGAAAACGGGTACAACATCCATCTAACTTTAGATAAAACCATTCAAAACTTTTTAGAAGATGCAATGAGTAGAGTACAAGAACAATATACACCTGAAAAAATTGTAGCGATGGTAGCCGATCCGAAAACCGGCAAAATATTGGCAATGAGTCAACGACCATCTTTTGATCCTGAAACGCGAGAAGGATTAACAACGAATTGGCTAAATGAAACCATTGAAAATACAATTGAACCTGGTTCTACCATGAAGACATTTACTGTTGCAGCAGCAATGGAAGAAAATAAATGGGATCCAAATGCGTGGTATCAATCAGGTCAATATACGTTATACGATCGAACGATCCGAGATCATAACCGAAAAGGTTGGGGTTCTATTACGTATTTAGAAGGCTTCCAACGTTCATCCAATGTTGCCATGGCGTATGTGCTTGAACGATTAGGTGATAAAGCATTTCTAAGTTATTTAGATGCATTCGGGTTTGGTGAAAAAACTGGGATTGATTTGCCAAATGAAGCGAGTGGGAAAATTATTAGTCAATACCCAATTGATAGACTTGTTTCAACATTTGGTCAAGGTTCTACAGTGACCCCTATGCAATTGATTCAAGCTGAAACGGCAATTGCGAATGATGGCGTAATGATGAAACCATATGTTATTGAAAAAATTGTAAATCCTTCAACAAATAAAGTGATGCATGATTCAAAGCCTAGTGAAGCGGGTAAACCGATTTCAGCTGAAACGGCTAAACAAATGAGGGAGTTACTTGCTTCAACTGTTACATCAGAAAATGGAACTGCTAAAAGGTTTCAACTATCTGACTATACAGTAGCAGGTAAAACGGGTACTGCAGAAATTCCTGATGATCGAGGCAGATACCAATACGGATATGAAAACTATCTGTATTCATTCCTTGGCATGGCTCCAGCGGAGGATCCTCAATTGGTGGTATATGTAGCAGTATCAAAACCTAAGCTAAAAAGTACAGAAGTTGGGTCGATCCCGGTTTCAGAGATTTTTAAATCGGTTACGGAAAATGGTTTAAAGTACATGAATATTAAACCCAAAGAAATCATCAGTACTCCACCTGTTCAAATTTCTTCTTACATGGGCCAGAATGCAAAAGACATTCAAGCCAAATTGGCAAATCAAAAAATAAACACGATTATCATTGGTGATGGCGGGGAAATAAAAGACCAGTATCCAAAAGGTGAAACGGAAGCATTACAAGGTAGTGTCGTTATTTTGAAAACAGATGGCCCAATTATAATTCCGGACTTCACCAGCTGGTCAAAACGGAATCTGATGGTTTATGAAAGTTTAACAGGGATTTCATTTGAAATACTTGGAAATGGTTTTGTTGTAAATCAAAGTGTCTCTCCAGGCACTATTATCACTGAAGGTGGGCCAGTTGTCATTAAACTTGAAACGCCTGAACAGTCAAATGTGCAAGTAGAAATGCCTGAAGAAAGTGAAGAAGAAAAGCTTCCACAAGATTAATCATTGAATAGGCATTCCTTTTCAGTCATACGTTGTTAAAAACAAGGTGTGGATAAAATGAAAACAGGAATGCCTTATCGGTTAAAAATTAGATTGCGGACAATGGTCATTTTATTTTTTTGTTTAGCGATTTTATCGGTCCTAAAATTGGTTCATGTTCAATTCTTTCAGTTTCAATTCTTGTCACAAAAAGCGGAAGAGAATTGGGATCGTGAAATCCCGTTTTCTCAAACAAGAGGGAATATACGCGATCGCCATGGTGAATTAATTGTAGGAAGCAAATTAGCACCTACCATTTATTTTATGCCTGCACAAAATGATGAAATTGAAAAAGCAGCAAAACAGTTAAGTGACGTTTTAGGTGTCGAGTCAAATGTATTATTTGAAAAAATGAACAAACGAGAATTCTTAGTTAAACTTGCTCCTGAAGGAAAAAACATAGATGTTAAACAAGCATTACATATTCAATCCCTTCAAATTCCGGGTGTTTATACGGGTGTAGATTATGTTCGTGATTATCCTTACGGAGAATTACTTTCACGCTTACTAGGATTTACAGGGTATGATCATCAAGGGTTAGCTGGATTGGAATTTCAGTATGATAAGCAAATGACAGCAGTTAAGTCGAACTTACGATTATTTACGGATGCAAAAGGAAATAGCTTACCGCATGTAAACGACGATTGGAAAGAAGGAAAAGAGGGTTCATCTCTAGAACTAACTATTGACTTAGATGTCCAACAGATCATGGAAAGAGAATTATCTCAAGCTATGATAAAATACGAGGCTGATCAGGCATTAGCAATTGCTATGAATCCCAAGACTGGAGCCATTTTAGGTCTTTCGTCTTATCCGACTTTCCATCCTTTACAATATGACAAAGTGAGTCCGAGCGTTTATAATCAGAACTTGCCGGTATCGATGACATTCGAGCCTGGCTCTACATTTAAAATTATTACCTTAGCAGCTGCACTCGAAGAAGGTAAAGTGGATCTTCAAAATGACCATTTTTACGATCCTGGTTATAGCATTGTTGAAGGTACACGACTCCGATGTTGGAAAAGAGAAGGACATACACAACAATCCTTTTTAGAAGTTGTGGAGAATTCATGCAACCCAGGCTTTATTGAACTGGGAGCACGAGTTGGACGTGAAAAATTATCACAATACATTCGAGACTTTGGATTTGGTCAAAAAACCGGTTCAGCTATTGCAGGAGAATCTACAGGTATTTTGTTTTCGAAAGAAGCTTATGGT
>JBFIXW010000036.1:0-18084 GCA_041605715.1 Paenisporosarcina sp. | reverse complement strand
CTTCGAATACTGACACGGCACCTATAGATACTCTAGGTCTACCTATATGTGGATTTATAACTGCAATAGTCAGTTTGAGAGTAGCAATTTGCTTACTCTAATTCATTAACTTTTAAAACCGCACGCTCAGCTGACCGAAGTGCTCCTTCAAGATGTCCACCTTGTTCAGAAGAGGTTTCTGTGCCCGCAAAAATAATTTTCTTATCCCACACACTAGTATGATGTGTCGGAAGACCATAGATTGGAAATTCCCTAAGCGGCTCGGTGTCTTCATCAACTGCTGTTTCGGAATCACTAGTCCAATCCTTATATAAGAGAGAAATCGGTGTTGCAGCCAACGGTCCAAATAGATTAGTCAACTGGTCAACGACAAGCTTTAAAACGCGTTCCTCTCCTAACTCTTGGCGCATCTTTGCAGGTATCCCAAAGAAACCAAAGAGTGCCCCTGAACCTGTTTTGGGTGATGCATCATGGATTTCTTGCAAAGGACCTGCCCAACTTGTTACCTGACCAGAAAGTCCATCTTCACGCCAAAATGGCCGATTATAAATCGCAACTACCTTGGCTTGTCCTGCCATCCAAGTGGGCTTGTCTTGCAAGCTCGATATAAGATCAGGAGGAATAGAAGGTGAGAATGCTATGTGACGCACAACGATACGTGGAGGTAATGCTAGGATAACCGCTCCTGCGCGTATACTTTTCTTCTTTCCTTCAGCTAAGTCAGCATCTAGAGTAATCGTTCCTTCTTCATCCATATGAATTGCCGTTACACGGGTGTTTAATTCAACTGTTTGAGGAGGAAGAGTAGCAGATACGGCATCAATGAGGGACCGCACACCACCTACCATCCGAACTGACTTTTCAACAGTTCCTTTTGGTAGTACATGTCGATGTATAGGCTCATTCTTAGACTGTTCCAAAAGTATGGCTCCTTCAGTGTGCTGTGAGAACGTCTGTAAACCGAGTTCGCTAACAAGACTAGAGATACTAGGCTCATATTGTGGCCAGAACCATGTTGGTCCTAGATCAAATGTGCCGAGTTTCGGCATATCCACGACCGTTTCACTTAAAACTCTACCTCCAATTCGTCCTCGTGCTTCCAGTACCCTACAGTTGATACCCTGTGAAATAAGCAAGGATGCTGCACGAAGGCCGCTTAAACCTGCCCCGACGATTATAATAGGATCATTCATATTTACCTCCATCATACAAACATTATCAAAACAAAAATAGCTGGCTCGATAGAACTTGAAATTGAAGCATATACGTACACATGAATGGATGAGACTCGTTTATCTCTAGCTTTTTGAGAGTTACATCATGTCACTGTTCCCGTCTCGTCAACATTCTTTTCAAATTCATCAAGCAATGTACGCACTTCATCTGTTGATTTCGTGTTCATTAATTGATTTCTTAATTCACCAGCACCACGGAATCCTTTGACATAAATTTTGAAAAAGCGATGCAATCCAGAGATTGAACGTGGAACTGTTTCCGCATATTGATCTTGAAGATCTAGCTGTAGCCTTAATAGATCAAGGTATTCTTTAGTGCTATGTTCTCTTGGCTCTTTTTCAAAAGCAAAAGGATTTTTAAAAATCCCTCGGCCGATCATAACGCCATCAATACCATATTTTCCAGCAAGTTGCAGTCCAACTTGACGGTCAGGAATGTCTCCATTAATTGTTAGTAGCGTATTAGGTGCAATTCTGTCACGTAATATTTTAATTTCCGGGATTAGCTCCCAGTGCGCATCTACTTGGCTCATTTCCTTTCTTGTACGTAAATGAATCGAAAGGTTCGCAATATCCTGTTTAAAAATATGCGTTAACCACTCTTCCCACTCATTTATATCCGAATCGCCAAGTCGTGTTTTCACGCTGACAGGCAGTCCGCCTGCTTTTGCTGCTTGAATAAGTTCTGCCGCAACGTCTGGACGCAGAATCAGGCCACTACCTTTTCCTCTCGTTGTCACATTCGGTACAGGACAGCCCATATTAATATCGATGCCTTTAAATCCTAGCTCTGCCATACCAATACTCATTTGACGAAAATATTCGGGATTATCCCCCCAAATATGTGCCACCATTGGTTGTTCATCTTCTGAAAAAGTCAAACGTCCTCGTACACTATTCATACCTTCTGGATGACAATAGCTATCCGAGTTTGTAAATTCTGTGAAAAATACATCCGGTCTCCCGGCTTTACTTACTACTTGACGAAATACAACGTCTGTCACATCTTCCATTGGTGCAAGTACAAAGAATGGTCGTGGTAAATCACGCCAAAAATTATCGATCATTTTAAACTCAAATCCTCTCACTATACTTTCAATCTTCATGTCTTGTCCAAAAATAATAAGCCAAATATTCCACTTCTTTTTCAATCATTAATGTAAAGGAAGTCCACGAATCCATTAGATTCCGGACTTCCTCTTCCATTATTACCTCAATTCCAACCAAGCCACAGCTTCACAATGTGTAGTCTGTGGGAACATGTCCACTGGTTGTACTTCTTTCGTCTCGTAACCACCGTCTTCTAAGATTCGCAAATCTCTTGCAAGTGTTCCTGGGTTACATGATACGTAAACAATACGCTTCGGTTTTTGTTCTAAGATTGTTTGCAGTAGTGCTTCATCGCACCCTTTACGCGGTGGATCTACAACCAATACATCTGCCGTTTTTCCTTCTTTGTACCATTTCGGTATGACTACTTCTGCTGGACCTGCTTCGAAGTAGGTGTTTGTGAAGCCGTTAATTTCTGCGTTTCGTTTCGCGTCTTCGATGGCTTGAGGCACGATTTCTACACCTAGTACCTGCTTCGCTTGTTTGGCTAAAAATAGCGAAATGGTGCCGATTCCGCAATAGGCATCAATCACTGTCTCTTCACCCGTTAGTTGCGCATAATCTAATGCTTGTTGATACAACACTTCTGTTTGTTCTGGGTTGACTTGATAGAACGAACGAGCTGAAATTTCAAAACGTACATCTCCTATTAAATCTTCAATCGCGTCTTTGCCCCATAATGTAATCGTAGTTTCACCAAAGATCACATTGGTTTTTTCACCGTTAATATTTTGAACAATCGAAGTTACATCAGGTAGAATTCTTCTAATTGCTTCAACTGCTTCGTCTTTTTCTCGGAATTTCTTTTTATTCGTGATAAGTACGACCATGATTTCACCAGTTGCACGTCCTTTACGAACAACAATATGTCGCAGCATCCCTTGATGAGATTTTTCATCGTATGGCATGATGCCTAATTCTCGCATGACTTGTTTCATCTCACGTAGAACGTCATCTGCTTCTTCACTTTGAATGATACACACATCTGTGTCTGCGATTTGGTGTGAACGCGTTCGGTAAAAGCCACCTACCACTTTACCATCTTGAAGTCCGAATGGAATTTGGGATTTATTGCGATAGCGCCATGGATTGTCCATTCCCTTCACTGGAAGAACAGGTACGTTTGGCAATTTTCCAATGCGTGTCATAGCGTTTTTCACCATTTGTTGTTTCCACAGAAGTTGTCCTTTATAAGATAAGTGTTGAACTTGGCAACCCCCACAAATATCAAAGACGTGACATGGTGGTGCCACTCGGTGTTCGGATGGAGTAATGACTTCAATTAATTTCCCAAAACCATATGATTTTAAGGTTTTCATGACATGAATTTCTGCCGTTTCTCCTGGCAGTGCGCCAACAATAAATAACGGATAGCCATCTACTTTTGCGACACCAGCTCCGTCATGTGTTAAATCTTCTATATGAACCGTGATGCGGTCATTTTTTTGTACGGGTAAAGACATGTAACTTCCTCCATTTCAATTGGTTTTATTGTATCACGAGAGGGTGAATTTAGGAGTGTTAGAAGGAATGTTGTGAGTGATTTATACAATTTTGTGAAGAAGTGAACCAATTTGCGATAAATCGGGTATATATCCATATAAACTCAAAATGGTTACTGTGAAGGAGTCGAAAATATGTCTAAATATCAATATCATTTTGAAACTTTTTGGTCATTTGAGTCAAATATTGAACCCATATGGGCACTTATCAGTGGAGTTGACTATGAAAAGTGGTGGATTGGCGTAAGCACTCAACAACTAAAAAAAGGGTCTTGTGACAATGGGGTTGGGGCTATTTATAAAACCAAATTTAAAACAAAGTTACCATATGATTTCACCTTCACTTCAGAATTGGTAAATATAGAAAGTCCGCATTTACTTGAACTTAAGGTTTTTGGCGAGCTGGAAGGGAAAGGAACCTGGCATTTGTCACAAAAAGGTTCAGTCACCCATGTACACTATACGTGGCAGGTAAATACAAAAAAGAAATGGATGAATGTATTGACACCACTGTTACGACCTATTTTCGTATGGAATCACAATCAGGTAATGCGCGAGGGTGCTAATGGTATTGCCTATACATTAGGTGTTAAGATTGTATCATCTTAAACTTATTGAGACATAAGAAATGAGGATGTAGGATGTTAAATAAACCATTTATTAATGAGTATCCAGCTTATTATGAGACATATATTAAACTGGTATCAGACGAACCTATAAACGATTTATATCTTTCACAACTCGAAAACACGATGTCCTTACTCTCTGGGCTAAACGAAACACAGGCTAATTTCCAATATGCTCCTGGGAAGTGGACATTAAAAGAAGTCATTGGTCATATAACCGATACTGAACGGATTATGTCCTACCGCTTGTTACGAATTGCACGAGGAGATCAGACACCACTGGCTGGGTATGATGACGCTCAATATGTGAGAGAGGGTTCTTTTAATAACCGCTTCCTATCCGATTTGCTTAAAGATTTTTCGATTGTTAGAAAGGCTAGTCATCATTTAATCCTAAGTTTGCATGACGACACCTGGATTAGAAAAGGTGTCGCTAGCAACCAAGAGATTTCTGTTCGAGCACTTGCTTATATCATTGCAGGCCATGAGCTTCATCATGTGAATATAATTAAAAAGAGATATTTATTTTAAGTTGTTTTCGCTTCATTCAAAATTAGAATCTCGTAACTAGTTAAAGAATAAAAATTTTATTCGCCATAGCACTGGTAAGATTTTATTGATTCCTTCAGATGATAACTGAAATAAAGGAATTCTACTTGATGGATTGACCATACTTCAGAGTACTATATAGAAACCGACAAGAACTGTGGCAATCATCTTTTGATGACAAAAGCCCGCTTTCTCCTGTAAAACCAGGTGAAGGCGGGCTTTTCTATCGACTTACTTGCCAATCATTTCATTCACTTTATCTTGATTATTGTCAATCCATTCTTGCGCTACTTCGGTTGGATCTTGACCATCTTCAATTTTAACAATCATTTCTTCAACATCATCAATTGAAATATTCCAGTTGCTTAAAAATTCATAGGCATCTGGTGCTTTTTCTTTAAAGTCCTTGTTAGTTAAGACTTCAACTGAAGACGTTTCGAAGTACCCTTTATCATTCTTCAATACTTTTAAATCGAATTTATTGAACATTGTATGTGGGCGCCAGCCGTAGAATAAAACCGGTTTTTCTTGATTCATCATTCGCTGTGCTTGAGCAATCATTCCGCCTTCAGAAGAGTTTACTTGTTTAAAATCAAAACCATACTCTTTAATAATGTCATTCGTCTCATTTGCTGAACCCGAACCTTCTTCAATTCCAAATAATTCATTATTAAACTCATCTTCTCTACCTTTTAGATCTTCGAACGTATTAATGTCTTCCATATATGCCGGTACTACCCAGCCTGAATCTGCTTCAGGATAGCTGATAGCCGTTCGCTCAATCTCATTTTCAAATTTATCATAATACAAGTGATGCATAGGGAACCATGAATCCATAAAGACGTCAACATCGCCGCGAGATAGACCCATAAAGACACTGCCTACATCTGCGCTTGTTTCTTTAATTTCATAACCCATATCTTCTAAAATTAGACTTGCAATTTTTGTTGGAGGAACTGTACTTGTCCATGGTGTAACACCAAATTTAATGACTTGTGTTCCTTCTTTTGACGTTCCCTCTTCTGTCTCTTCAGTCTTTGAAGAACAGGCTGCTGCAACTGCTAATATTAAAACTAGCATTGCCATGAATAATATCTTTTTCATTTTTACATTTCCCCTTTTCTATTTATTACTTTTGTTTTTGTCCTAAGCCTTGTGTGATTCGATCCATGACAATTGCTAGTACCACAATTCCCAATCCCCCGGTTAATCCAAGACCTACATTAACGGTAGAAATTCCTTTTAATACAACTGAACCGAGTCCAGGAGCCCCAATCATCGATGATATAACAGCCATCGATAATGCAAGCATCATGGTTTGATTAATCCCTGCCATGATCGAAGGCATTGCTAGAGGAAGTTGAACTTTATACAAAAGCTGCCACTTCGTTGAACCAAATGCGGTTGAAGCTTCAACTACATCAGCTGGTACTTGTTGGATACCGAGAGTAGTCATTCGAACTGCAGGTGGAGTTGCGAAAACAAAAGTCGCTATCACTGCAGGTACATTCCCTAAACCAAACAATAGAATTGCTGGAATAAGGTAAACAAAACTTGGTAAAGTCTGCATAAAGTCTAAAATAGGACGAACCACTCTAGCCATCGTTTTATTCAGTGTCGCTAATATACCTAAAGGAATTCCTACAACGACAGAAATTAAGGTTGAGACGATTACGATCGATACGGTCTGCATAGCAGCATCCCACAAATCTACCGAACCAAGATATATGCTCCCAATTAATGCAAAAAGCGCTACACCTTTTCCAGATATTTTCCAAGCCACTAAAACAAGGATTAATACAAGTAATTCAGGTGGACTAGCAATTAGCAAGTCCGTTACATTATTTATAAAAACTCTTAGACCATTACTAATAGCCTCAAAGAAATCACCCGTTACAGGAAGCAACCAATCATCAACAAACCGATTTGTCCAATCTTCTAAAGGGAAATGGAAATAATTCATGAAGACGTCACCTCATCTTTCCCAAGTACTAATCCCGATAGAATCGAAACACGTGAAACAATCCCTAATAGTTTTCCATTTTCAACGACCGCCAATGGGTATTTGGCTTCTACCGCAACACCAAAAAGGTCATTTAAAGCCGTTTCAGGATGAATAGTGTGGATATCTTTAATTAATACCTCGTCAGTTGGGATGTTTGATTTATAAGCTTTAATTGCATCATCAATTGTCAATAAACCTTTAAAATTATTATCTTTATCGACAACAAAAATACTTGATGCACCCGCATCCTCCATTTTACGAACAGCTGCTAGGGCACCACTTTTCTCAGTCATGAGAACATTAGGTTTCTTCATTACATTCGATGCCATTAAGACTTTCGAACGATCTACATCTTTAACAAAATTTGATACGTACTCATTTGCTGGATTCCCTAAAATTTCATCCGCTGTGCCTATTTGAACAATCTCACCGTTTTTCATGATGGCAATACGGTCACCTAATTTTAAGGCTTCATCCAAGTCATGCGTGATAAATAAAACTGTTTTACCTAGTTTGTTTTGCAAACTCAAAAGTTCATCCTGCATTTCTTTTCTTATTAATGGATCGAGCGCACTAAATGCTTCGTCCATCAGCAATATATCCGAGTCATTCGCAAGAGCACGAGCAAGTCCAACACGTTGTTGCATGCCTCCACTAAGCTCATTAGGATAACTATTTTCATACCCTTTTAAGCCCACGTCTTCAATCGCTTTTTGAGCAAGCTTATGTCGTTCTTCTTTTTTCATGCCTTGAATTTCTAACCCATATGCAACATTGGTCAACACAGTACGATGTTGAAATAAACCAAATTGCTGAAAAACCATTCCAAGTTTTTTTCGTCTTGTCTCAATTAATTCTTTTTTATTCATCTTTGTAATATCCACACCGTCAATTAATACTTCGCCAGCTGTTGGCTCAATTAAACGGTTAACAAGACGTATTAAAGTGGATTTACCACTTCCAGATAATCCCATTATAACAAAAAACTCTCCAGCTTTCACATTAAAGGAAGCTTTATTAACCCCTACCGTCATCCCCGTCTTTTCAAGAATATCTTCTTTTTGTTCTCCATTATTCAGTCGCTTTAATCCTTGTTGGGGATTAGAACCAAAGATTTTAGTTAAATTATTCACTTCGATCTTATGCATCAAGATTCTCCTCTTTATAATGTGAAATCGATAATGTTTCACTAAAATACCGATTACTATTTCTTATTTAATTTTCTTAACTCTTTTTGTTTATCTTCGATTTATTAAGTTAAGAATTGGTGGGCCTTATAATTTACATTTGTTCATCAAAGTTCTAGCGATATTTGTCTACTTCTACTTCTTTAAATAGATTCTAGTCTCAATTCACATACGTTAGAAATTATCAAACACACATGTGTTTTAAGAATATAGAATTCATAGTTATAGTTTGCATCGTTTTACGAGTGATAACATGCGCAAGCAAGTCTTCTACTTTTTTGTATTTAAAGTCAAGTCAGCTATTACTTTACTACCTGTGCATAAATTAATATTTCTTCTATGTATCTCGCAAGTAATCGGTTTAGATGTATGTATTGCTGTAAATAACTAAATTCCCCTCACATTTACAGGACTATTAGCTCATTCTATTTACTTATTTATTCAATATAATATTTATTCTTTTATTTACCGATTAATTTAACTGTACCATCCGGACGGTTTTAATTCAACCTTTCATCTCATTGAAATTGGCTAATTAGAGGGTTATCACCTTTAGGATTTATAAGGTTAATCCTTGATGCTGCTAGGATTTTCAAACTATTAAAAAAAAATAATTATTCTAAAAAAAAGTCACACTATCCGATTAGATAGTGTGACTTTTTTACTTGATTCAGTTTTAATCAGCTAAAGATTTCAGCATTTGATAAACCATTTCTTTTTTCTCTTCATCCATATAATGAATATCATAGAGCTCGAGAAGCCAAATCCCATCAGTTGCTAAACGAATAATGGTAGCTAATGTTGGATCGATGCCATCATTTTCAATTTTTTCCTGCCAAGTTGTATAAAGTTCTCTAATTGGTTCAAGGAGTTCTCCATTTACTGCTTTTGCGGCTAGTAATCCTGCTTGCATATCTTTATTTTCATAAGGAGTTTTAAAAGTAACTTCGACATAAGACTTAATCCATCGCCCTTTTTCATCCAATGATTTTTCAACATTTGCAGCTAATTTCTCTCGATAGTTCTCAGCTAAATGGTCAATCATTCCTTTTACTAAGGCATCTTTTGACGGGAAATGATACAGAAGTCCACCTTTACTGACTCCTGCTTCTAATGCAGTAGCTTCCAATGTCAAATTCAAGATCCCGCGTTCACTGACGATCTTTGATGCCGCATGGAGAATCTCAACTTTTCTAGTAGTTCGTCCCATGTGAATCTCCTTTGCAATAAACGAATTTGGTTTTCACTATACTACTCAGACGGTTTTTTTTCAAACTCAAAGATAAAGATTGTCATGTTGATCCTCTCATTTTGCAAGCAACAAACCTAATAAAGATTATTTATTATACCTAAAACTTTACTCGGCCATTGTTGAGTGTTAAAAAAGAATAATCCATACAAATAAGTCACTGTATATTGATAAATTAATTCCATCAAAAATGGCCCAGCAACATTAATAGATGCCGGGCCGTGTTTCGTGAGAACTTTCTAATTTAAACTGTGTTTTGAAAATTTCATATTAATAAAGGAAATGGACTGTTTTATAAAATTTGAGATAAGAAAAGCTTCGTTCGTTCATGCTTCGGGTTATCAAACAATTCACTTGGTGTACCCATTTCGATGATCTCACCAAAGTCGAATAAAACGATGCGATCAGCTACTTCACGTGCAAAGTTCATTTCGTGCGTTACAACTAGCATGGTAATTCCTGATCCTGCCAACGTTTTAATAACATCTAATACTTCTTTAATCATCTCAGGGTCTAACGCTGAAGTAGGTTCATCAAATAACATGATTTTTGGTTGCATCGCTAACGCTCGAGCAATCGCTACCCTTTGCTGTTGTCCTCCAGAAAGCTGACCAGGGTATTTATGGGCTTGTTCAGGTATTCCGACACGCTCTAATAGTTCTAATGCAATTTTTTCTGCTTTCGCTTTTGGCCATTTTCGAACCCAAATCGGTGCTAATGTAATATTCTTTAAGATTGTCATATGCGGGAATAGATTGAACGATTGAAAAACCATTCCTGTCTCTTTGCGAATCGCTTCAATATCCGAGACATCATTTGACAACGGAATTCCGTCAACGGTAATTTCCCCTTTTTGAATTTCTTCTAATCCATTTACAGTTCGAATGAATGTTGATTTTCCTGAGCCAGAAGGGCCTAAAATAACCACGACTTCTCCTTTTTTTACATTTAACGAGACATCCTTTAATACATGCATATCTCCAAACCATTTATTGATATTGTTGCAAATAACGATATCTTCTCTTTCTTCAAGAGGTATCTCTGCATTAAAATTTTCTAACATATGTGATCCTCCTTAGAATTAATGTGAGTGTGTAATTTGAAACATTTATTCTATCGTTTACCTACGCCTAAGGAAGTTTCTAATCTCCGACTTGCATAGGACATCATATTACAGAAAATAAGGAAGACGAGAGCAACAAATAAAAACACTTCCATTTGAGTTCCTAGAAAAGCAGGGTTGGAGATAATATTTTTACCGATACCCAATAAATCTGTTAAACCAACAATAGCTACTAAAGAAGTATCTTTAAATATCCCAATAAACAACCCGACCATTGCCGGTATTACAGCACGTAAGGCTTGGGGTAAAATGATAAACGTCATTTTAAACGTCGCATTCAATCCAAGAGCCTCTGCTGCTTCAAACTGTCCTCGAGGAATTGACTGTAATCCACCTCTAATATTTTCTGCCAAATACGCAGCTGTAAATAATGTAAACCCAACCATTGCTCTAACGACATTATCAATTTCGATGCTATTCCCTAAAAATAGCGGCAACATGAGCTGGGCTACGAATAATATGGTGATTAAAGGAACTCCACGAATTAGTTCAATGTATCCGATACTAAAGTAACGAATAATAGGAAGTTTACTTCTTCTACCTAAAGCTAATAACACGCCTAAAGGGAATGAAAAAATAATGGCCACAATGGCGATTAGTAGCGTTAATAAAAATCCACCCCACAGATTAGTACCTACGTGATCAAACACGCCGAACCCACTTAAAAGGACCATTACTAAAGGTAACATTAAGCCCCAACCAATGAGAATGGCTATTTTAAACTTGGATTGTTTTCGACCAATTATAAACGTTGCGACGATTACCGCAATATTTACAAGTAACCACACCCTTGTTTCCATAAAAACGAACGGAAGACAAATGATAATTATATATAGCCCCACCATAAAACTAGTTAAGTGTCCCATTGTCCCTTTCCAAATGCCTGAAGAGAGACCCATTAAAACTGAGACAAGTGTTAAACAAATCCAAACTCGCCATAATTCCTCGTTTGGATACTGACCAACTATCAGTAGTTTAAAATTAGCAGCAATAACATACCAATCGGCTTCAAAAAATATCCATTCAATCGAATTTTTTAAAATCACATAGACAATCGTTCCAAAAATAATTGTCAAAATTGTATTCATCCAACTGCTAAATAAATTCATTTTCAACCAACCTGTAACACTTGTTGTTGATTTCGGAGGTGCTATTTTAGTAGGTTCATGTTCATTCGAATTCAATACATTATGTTCCATTTAACTCACCTCTCTACCAATTGCGAATATTTGTTGTAGATATTCATCAAGAGCGAAGTAAATAAGCTCATAGATAAGTAGACGAGAATGACAATTGAAATGACTTCAATACTACGACCGGTTTGACTCAATACAGTAATACCAACACCAACCAATTCTTGATAGGCTACAGCTGCTGCTAAGCTTGAATTTTTAATTAGATTTAAATATTGATTCGTTAGTGGTGGAATAATGATTCGAATCGCTTGAGGTAACACCACAAGTCTTAAAATAGTTGGACCCTTTAAGCCAAGTGCTTTAGCCGCTTCCACTTGTCCTTTAGAAACAGCTAAAATTCCGCCTCGAACAATCTCTGCAATGAAGGAAGCCGTATACATGACTAACGCTACCAACAAAGCTCCAAACCCTGGACTAAGTGTATATCCACCAATATAGCCTCTTTTAGAGATTTCCGGGGTACTTACTGAAAATGGGGCTTCTAACGTTAAAACCCACGCAATAGCTAATACCAGTAAGATTGTACCAATAGCAAAATAGCCAGGATATTTTTTCTTTCCTGTTTCAACTTGTTGTTTTAGCCTAAATTTCCAAGCAAAATAGGAAAGAGTAATTCCAATTAAGAAAAGAATTCCCCAAGTTAAAGTTGCATTAGTTATGTCGAACCATGGTATAGCTGATCCTCTATTACTAAAAAAGAATAGGTCGAATAGTGAAAGGCTTTTCTCAATAATTGGGAAACCTAAGAATACAGCATAAAACCAAATGAAGATTTGAACTAATAATGGTGTATTACGAAAAATTTCTACATAAACAGTCGCTACCATTCTGGCCAGCCAGTTAGTTGATAATCGAGAAATCCCGACGATAAAACCAAGAATGGTTGCTAAAATAATGCCGATAATAGCAACTTTAATTGTATTTAAAATTCCTACAATAAATGCTTTCCCATATGTATCTGTTGACGAGAAGTTTATTAATTTGTCCCCAATATCAAAGGACGCCATTTTACCTAAGAAATCGTATCCAAAACTAATACCAATTTGTCTTAAGCTAGTGAGGGCATTAGTGACTAAGAAAACTCCTGCTATGACTACTATCAAAGTGAAGGCTACTTGAAGAAGTATAGGAATAATCCGTTTGTCTCTCCAAAATGGAGGAGAAGTCGAAGTTGTAGGTTTAGACATGTGTTAGTCACCTCACAGTAGATTTTGCGATCCCTTTAAATAAGAATAGATCTGCCCCTAAATTGAGAAGGTGTGCAGACCCATATCTATTTTTGTGCTTATTGAACAACTACTTTATAAAAATCTAGCTCAGCGGAAAGGAGGAGAATACATTAAACCGCCATCAGTCCAAAGATTATTAGGGCCGCGCTCTAAGTCAAATACTGTGTCGGGACCTAGGTGACGATTGTAAACTTCGCCATAGTTCCCTACAGCTTTTATGATTTGAACAACGAAGTCATTTTTTAAGCCCAATTGTTCTCCTAAGTCACCTTCAACACCTAAGAAACGTCTGATTTCAGGAACATCACTATCTAAATATGTGTCAACATTTTCTTGGGTAATGCCATACTCTTCAGCTTGAATTAATGCATATACTGTCCATGTCACAATATCAGCCCACTTTGTATCTCCATCTTTTACTGAAGGAGCTAGTGGTTCTTTTGAAAGTACTTCCTTTAAAATAATGTGATCATCTGGATTAGATAAGGTAGAACGACGAGATACAAGTCCAGAACGGTCTGTTGTATACGCATCTACACTTCCTTCTTCATATGCAGCAACAGCAGCATCTTGGCTATCAAACACCACTGGTTCATAGGAAACTCCTAGTTTACGCATTTGATCTGCAAGATTAAGCTCCGTAGTCGTTCCAGATTCAACTGAAATACGCGCACCATCTAGGTCTTTTAAGCTTTCAATACCACTATCTTTACGGACCATCATTCCTTGTCCATCATAGAATGTTACAGGGGCAAATGCCAACCCAACTGAAGCATCTCGAGACGTTGTATATGTAGTATTTCTTGACAGTACATCAACTTCGCCTGTTTGAACTGCTACAAACCGCTCTTCAGAAGATAATGGTCGATACTCAACCGCATTTGGATCTCCAAACACTGCAGCGGCAATCGCTTTCGTAATGTCTATGTCCATTCCTTTATAACTTCCATCTGAATCTAAATAACCAAACCCAGGTATATCAGCGTTAACCCCACCAACTAATTTACCACGCTTCATAATTGCATCTAATTGAGACTTTGTTTCTTCTGCTTTTTGTTCTTCAGAACAACCTGCTAATACTACTGAAAATACAAGTAAAAAGCTTAATAATGTCAATAGATTTTTTTTCATATCTTGAACACATCCCCCTTGTTTTTATCATTCTTGCAAAACGTTATTTAATTATCACCCCTTTAATATGTCTCTCAGTATAATATTCCTAGTTCCTAGTATAATATTAGTCTTTTGTTTTGACAATACAAAATATTCTGAATATTTATTTAGACTTTCGAACTATATTTATTAATTCCTTAAAACCCTCATTAACAGGCACTTTTAAACACCACTTCAAAGTAAACCTTTCCAAAAACAAATAGTAATTCTCGATTTTTCCAGTATTTAAAATAGTTGAATACTAAAATTTGAATAATAATTAGACAATATATGGATTTATAATTTCCTCCTTTAGTACAAGCTTTACTATATATATGCAATAAGTTTTAAAAATAGTGACGTTAATTTCACATTTAATTGTCATAATCGATTCTAATTAGACTTTTTAACATGATAAAAACTAAACCCATAAAAAATTCAGCAGTTTTTTGACTGCTGGGTTAAGATGTTCTATTCTTGCAGTGCCTTTTCAATAGAAGCTATCGCGTGAATTTTGGTTGTATCAAATAATGGTATCTCAGCATCCTCAGACTTTATTAGTAAACCAATCTCGGTACAGCCTAAAATGATGCCTTCTGCCCCCTGCGAAATTAGTTTTTGAATTACTTGTTTATAATAGTCTCTAGATAATGATTGAATTTTTCCTAAGCATAACTCTTCAAAAATTACGCGGTTGATATATTCTCTTTCTTCCATGTTCGGAATCAACACTTGAATACCCATCGACTCTATTCGGGACTTATAAAAATCTTGCTCCATTGTGTATTTAGTTCCGAGTAGCCCAACCTTACGAATCTCTGACTTTTGAATTTGACTGCCTGTAGCGTCTGCAATATGCAAAATGGGAATCCGTAGATTCGGTTCAATCATATGAATTACTTTGTGCATGGTATTTGTACAAATGATGATGAAATCTGCTCCTGCTAGTTCTAAAGACTTTGCAGCTTCTCCTAATAACTGCCCTGCACGTTCCCACTCCTCTTCTTTTTGTAACCTTTGAGTCTCATCAAAATCTACACTGAATAAAATACATTTTGCAGAATGTAAACCACCTAATCTTTTATTTATTTCTTCATTCAAGATTCGATAATATTCAATGGAAGACTGCCAACTCATGCCACCGATTAATCCAATTGTTTTCATCAGTTACCTCCAAATAATGTATTAAAATACCTAAGTTACTACATTCAAGATTCATGTTGCATATCCTTTAATATTTATAGTGACGTTGCAATCTTCAAATCGAAATATTTTTTAGGTATGATAACACGCTCTTGTACCCATAAAAAAACACCTTTAGGTAGAAGTTAGGGAGTACCTAGTTAATCCCCAAAATCAACTTAAAGATGTTTTTTTCTCAGCCTCAGCTTCTGAATTCCTTCCTTAACTTCTTTCATACATTTCTTTTTTACGTATGATCATCTTCAGACAATGACGTGTTTTTCTCTTTCGATAGGAACCAACCAGCTAAAGCAATTCCGATTAAGACGGTATAGAAAATGAGCTTCCACACTGTTGAATGTGCAAAATCATATGAAATTACGCCAACGTCTGGATGACCGAGTGTTAAAACAGCTAGCTTCACTCCAACCCATCCAACGATGGCGAAGGCAGCAATTTCTAATCCAGGTTTCGAATGCAATAATTTCACGAAGAAGTTTGCAGCAAAACGCATGATAATTAAACCAATTAATCCACCTGCAAAAATAACTAGGAATTTACCTCCGTCCATTCCACCTATTGGTGGGAGGTTTGTGTTTGGCAACGTCATGGCTAATGCTACAGCCGCTAAAATAGAGTCTACCGCGAAGGCAATATCAGCTAATTCAACTTTGAAAACGGTTCCCCAGAAACCTGCTTTTTTCTTTTCTACACCTTCTTTTTGTTCCCCTTTATTTTTAAAGTACAGCTTCCTTGCTATATGATTAATCGCTATGAACAGTAAGTAAAGTGCTCCAATAGCTTGAACTTGCCACACATCCACAAGGAATGAAATGATGAACAATGATCCGAAACGGAAAACAAACGCTCCTGCAAGCCCGTAAAATAATGCTTTTCTTCTTTCTTCATCAGGTAAATGCTTAACCATAATTGCTAATACAAGTGCGTTATCTGCCGCTAATAAACCTTCTAATCCAATTAATAAAAGTAAAACCCAACCATATTCCAATAATATTGAAACATCCATATTAATTTCCTCCTAATCAGTTGTTATAGTTAAGCTTCTAAAATGTATATTGCATCATGATCAACACTCTCTATTCCCTGTTTAAATGTCAATTTAGACTTAAAACGGTAGGATGGATTACATGTTGAATCGATTGAATAGGGCAATTGAAATGAAAATGGAATGTGATTAGTGGATGCTGAATCAATAACTTTCGTCGTATAAATTGTAATCGAGTCAATTAACGTTTCATTTTTATCTTCGTTTATCTCAGTCGACATCACTAAGTCACAGTCTATTCTGTTCAGTCTTTGTTCAATTAATCCACCTTTCACAATGAATTTCCCTTTAACGATTTCACCTGGCCTATACGTGTCTTTTTCTAGGATCAAGTCAATTTGTGCAGATCCAACGCCTAGCATAGCCATGTATTTTCTCAGTATCATATTTTTCCTCCAGTTAAATTTTTAGTTGAGGATCATCATCGTAATCGGTGCGTTTCCGGAGGATAAACAGAAAAAACCTTCGCCGGAAACGGCAAAGGTTTTTTAAAAAATAAAAGACCTTTACCAATTTGGTAAAGGTCTTGCTAACAACGAAGACGTTGCCAACAAAGCCGGAAGAATAACTCTTCGAAATGACGACTTTGCTGTAAAAGCTACTCCCCTTTAGGAGATACGATTCAACTAGTTACTCATAATATATCCGATAGTTAGATAATTTGTCAATCAATTTCCTAATTAATCAGTTAACTTTTAAAAATTCTCCATCAATTCTTTTTCTAATTTCTTACTGTTCTCTTTATTTAACTTGCCATATCCTTCTTCTTTTTCACTACTCCCAATAATGGCTGATCCATTTGACTGATTCCACCAAATTTCATAGTCTATTAATTTTTCTGGCAAATTCTTATCAAAGTCGAAGAAAAAAATAGTTTTAACATCTCCTTCGCGTGACATATCGTATACCTTATTAGGGTTCCAATCGACCTCTTTCATAATCGACTTAATCCGATTAATCTTTTCTGCATCTTGAATATGCATCTCTTTATCTACAGCCAGTATATCGATTCTTGTCAATTCACCAGGTCCTCCTAAACATCCAACCAATAGCAAAATGAAAAGGAATACCAAAATCAAAGCTTTCTTATTCACGATTGAGTCACCTTCTTTTCTACTCACTTAGACGTATAAGGAAGAATTTGGTTTCAGTCAAAATTATAAAAATAAGGGATGTCCAAAAGTATTTCATTAAATGGAGTGAAATAATTAAAATGCATTTAATTACTTTTTATTCCATCTAGAACATTTGAAAATGGAAATATTACTATATGCTTTAACTGATTGAAATGAAGCCGGCGACTCCAGGGGGAATCAGCACGAGTTTTAGACCCTGAAGCGATTTTAAAGGAACAAAGACTAAGAACGCCACACGCGAGCGCAACGACTTTAAATCCACATCCTGTTGGCCTCTTGCCACCTGGAAAGCGCCCGGTGAAATGAAAATCAGTCCATTTATTCAGATACTGATTTCCTGAATATTTATTGAAAACAAAAAACGCCTGAATCAATAAAAATGATTCAAGCGTTTTAGCGTTATTCCTTTTCTCGAACGGGCCCGTCTTTAGGTGCAAACACAAATGCCGTAATGATGGCACCAATTAAGACAATGAACGGTGCGTAAAAAATCATAAAATCTGTCATAAGTTCTGCCTCCTTTAGGCGTGATTGTCT
>JBFIXW010000035.1:0-18213 GCA_041605715.1 Paenisporosarcina sp. | reverse complement strand
TGCGAAGATTTCTAGATAGGTTGAAATGGAAAAGCATTGCCCGCAAACTTGAAAAATTGTCTAACGCCAAATAAAAGCCTCCAAACGCCAAATTATCAATCGCAAACGCCAAATTCTTATCAGTTTGCGCCAAAAAAAGTCACCCGAACGCCAATAAAACAGGTGATCGCGCCATATTAGTGAGTGCGAAGTTTTCTAGATAGGTTGAAATGGAAAGGTATTGCCCGCAAACTCGAAAAATTGTCAAACGCCAAATAAAAGCCTCCAAACGCCAAATTATTAATCGCAAACGCCAAATTCTTATCAGTTTGCGCCAAAAAAAGTCACCCGAACGCCAATAAAACAAAAGATAGCGCCATATTATAAGTTGTACACAAACTCCGTTCAAGAACTTTTACTTGACAGTATAGCGGAAAGTGACTAAAATCCTTAGTGGCTCACCTGTTAATCAGGCAGAGCGGGTAGGGAGAGGGCTAATTAAATAGAAGGTTGAAGAAATGTTAAATTGGATCGATCAATTTTTTGGTCTTCAAGAGAACGGAACGACTTTTAAGAGAGAAGTAATAGCAGGACTTATCGGGTTCTTTACGGTAGTTTACATTATTGCGGTCAATGCTCTTATTCTTTCCGAGGCAGGTATGCCGCTTGAAGCAGCCATTATTGCAACCATTGCAGCGTCAGTATTTGGATGCTTGTTAATGGGATTTTGGGGCAACGCTCCAATATTGCTCGTGCCGGGAATGGGAATTAACGCATTGTTTTCTTACACGATGGTCCAGTCAATGGGCTTATCTTGGCAAGAAGCATTAGCCGTTGTTTTTATATCTGGTTTGATTTTTGTCGTTATCGCATTCACACGTTTCTCAAGCATGCTGAGTGCGGCGGTTCCTCATTCGCTAAAAGAAGCGATTACAGTAGGACTTGGCTTATTCCTTATGTTAATTGGCCTTGAAAAAGGTGGAATTATCGAAAAAGGTTCAAGTTCGATTTTAGCTTTAGGTTCCTTTGGAGAACCTCAAGTACTCGCGACGATCCTGACTTTTCTCGTTGCTATTATTTTGTTCATTCGAAATGTGCCGGGTAATTTCTTGATCACGATTGTTGTCGGAACCATCATTGCTTCGTTATTTGGCTTGATTGATATTTCTCAAGAAAGTACTTCCACGTTATCATCTGCGGATGCATTTAGTGTATTAGGTGCTTTGTCATTTGAAAGTGTATTGTCTATGACGTTTTGGGTTGCGGTTTTCTCGTTAACGATGGTCATTGTATTTGAAAACATTGGCCTTGTTCATGGCCAAGTGACATTTATTAATCGTCCGGATCGCTTCAAAAAAGCTTTCCAGGCAACATCGATTTCAGCAATGACTTCAGGTGTTTTTGGAACAAGCCCAACGGTAGCTTCTGTAGAGAGTGCTGCTGGAATGGCTGCGGGTGGACGTACAGGACTAACCACTATTACAGCAGGAATGTTGTTTTTAGGGGCTGCGTTCTTTATTCCAATGATCAAACTCATTCCAAATAGCGCAATTGCACCGATTCTCATCATAATCGGTGGCTTGATGGTGCAAAATATCCGTAACTTGGATATGAAGGATTTGAGTGAGAGTTTCCCAGCTTTATTTATCGTCGTGATGATTCCGTTTACGTATAGCATTGCGGATGGAATGGCAATTGGCTTCATTTTGTATCCCATTTTGAAAGTCGCAATTGGAAAATGGAAAGAAGTCACACCAACGCTTTATGTCATTGCCGGTTTATTTTTAATGAATTTTGTTTTTCATGTAATTGGTTAATAAAGAATAAAAGGCATCCAATTAGATTAATAATTGGATGCCTATTTTTATATATTTATTGGATGGACAAAACGTTTCCTTCGGAATCTAATCCACGAAAAATAAATGCGCCAACATCAGAAGTGTGTAAATAACGATAATGTGCTGCATAACCATTTAGAACATCCATCTCTACATACACAGTGGATTGCTCTTTCGCTTCATCTAGTGATAAAGCTTTTTCATTATTACGTTCATTACTAACAATAACTTTCACTATCTTTGTGTCTAGAACCTCTACTGAAAATAATGTGTCATAATATTTGTCCTCCTTTAAAGTGGCATCCCAATTAAATTTCATTTTTTCATCAAGTGTTGTACCACCAATACCACTAATCACAGTTGCTCGATGTAAGATACCCCAGTCCTTGTTTATTAATTTTACATACTTTGCAGTGCCGGCATCCAAAATGACCACTTTCTGATGATCAAATTCTTTTTCATAAACAACTTCCCCACTTTGATTGGGATAAGACTTTCGGATTGCAGCCTCTTCAGTTAACTTGTAACCATTTAAATCAACGACATATAAAACAAGTAAAATTATTGCACTGAACATGATATAACGTTTCTTTATTTTCAAGATTCTCCACACTCCAAGCTTTTTTAGTTCACTTGATTTCTATAATAATTGGTTCATGGTTGGAGATGATATCAATCTTATGTTCAATACATGACATGGAATAGTGCTTCAGATTTTCAAAAGGCATTATCGCCTTAAAATTGGATTCTTTTTGAATAAAATCAAAGTAGTTAGACTTGGAATAAATTCGAAATGCCTCCCCCTGAAACTGCTCGTCATCATTCCAATTCGTATAATCATCATAGATGACCGAGTATGTAATAAAATTTGGAAAGTCTATCTGTAATGTCCTCACAGTACTATCTGGATGAGGATGTATAAGTAGATCAGTGGTATCCACGCTTGTATTGACAATTATCCTTAATCTCACTTCACTTTTTCTTACTTCAACAATTTGCTTGAATGAAATACGATAACCTGTTTCATTTACCAAATCTGCAAATCTCATATATACTTCACCTCTAATATTAGTCATTCAATAGACAGCTTTAAATTCTTAAATCACCAAATCTCTCTTTAACCACATTCCATTTCCTTTTTGTTTTATTACATCTAAGAAACTCATCAATAACCCAAAATAAAAAGGATGAAAGAATTGCGGTAATAAAAAAGAAATTGTCTAATAAGCTTCTAACATCGGAAACCAATAATTCTCTCTCAAAGTGAGAAAATAACAGAATTGGGACTATAACGAACAGAGCAGCAAGGAAAAGATGTATCACGAATGCTGAGATTCCTCTAATGATTCCGATAAGCTTTTTGGTGATCCAATCAGACAATATGGATGAAGGTATGCCATAAAACAAAAGAATCGGAAGTAAATACATAGCTACGAAGATGACAAAACCGGATGATTCCAATATGAAATAGATAATCATAACACCGATACAAGATCCTATAGCAGATAAAAATTTTCTACCTATCAAAAGTCTCACCTCAATCATCTAAAGTAAAAACTTATATTGCTTTTCTCTATCTCTCCGGAATATATATATAAAAATAGCTAAACAAATGAATGAAAATAAGCTTACATACTGAATTGGCGGTTCTTCTGAAAATAAATATAAAGGAAGAGGGAATGAAGCAATCCCTAATGCTAAAAAGCTTTGCCAATTTCGAACAATTGTTGTATAAAACAAAGCGATTAATGAAAATATAATCGACAACCCAAATGTCACGTTAAATATAGTCATCATGTTCCCCACGTTCAAACAAATATCCCTTCCTTCCAATGTACCAATATTAACCAATTCTTACTATTAATAATTTATCCACTATGGATTCATGGTAAGAAAAGCTAAGAATATGGTGACTTTACTCGTAATTATCGTTCTTGGTTGGAGAGTAACATTTCCGGAAAAATGAAAAACCTTCGATTTCGGTACTGGTTTAGTACTGATCTCGAAGGTATTAATAGTACCAATTAACTTATAAAATACTCTTTATACATAACGAATGTTGCAACAAGCGTCATGACGAAATAGATTACTGCCCCAACAAATAATAGAGATTGACCACCAACACGTTTAGAAACAGCCATTCTAATGCCGGTTTGTCCCTGAATTTGCATATCCATATGACGACTAACTGTATTATCTTTGCTAGTGAAAATATAAAGAACGGCTATAGCCACAAGCGCAAATGGAATCGACGTATCTATAAAACTTGCAGCAAAAAAGAGAGAGACGATCCAGTTTACGAGAGCTAATATCGATATACTCAATATCAGAACGATTGCTTTATTCAAGAAATGACCTCCAATGTCTTTATTATTTATACATAATTCAAAAAATTATATCTTAAATCAATATTAACATTTTTTCCTCTAATTACAGCATACATGGAATAGTTGTTTCTATGCCGTATTGTATGGTTTGATTAAAAAATAGAATAGTTGAGAACTGGGGTTTTAGAATGGATGAGTTTGAGTACGATCAACATCTTGGAATAAAGACGGTAGGCTTACACGAAGTCCATAACCAGATGGTTCATTATAATCGTTATGAAGCGACTCCTTACGTTGCCCTCGATGCATTATTTGAAGAATACATCTTGGGAAAAACAGATGTAGTTGTGGACTTCGGTTGTGGGAAGGGAAGACTCCCGTTTTATGTGAACCATCATTTTAAAGCAAGTGTAACAGGAATTGAAATGAGTGGTCAGCTGTATTTGGACGCACTTGAAAATCAATCGAGTTATATGGAAAAACGGAAAAATATGAAAGGTTTTATACGTTTCAAAAATGGCTTAGCAGAAGAATATATAATAGAAGAAACCGATAACCGTTTTTACTTTTTTAATCCATTTTCGATTCAAATATTCATGAATGTGATCGATCGAATCCTTCAATCCGTTGAACAAACAAATCGTCAAGTCGATATCATACTTTATTACCCAACAAGCGATTATATTCAATATCTCGAGAACAACACGGCATTCGAACTATTGAATGAAGTACAAGTTCCTGGCCTCTATGTGAACAACGAAAACGAACGATTTGTTATCTATCGTTATAAACCTCAATAATATTTACCTCCTTGCTTTAGGTGTTTAACAAAAAGCAAGCTAATAGACTGCTAAGACAGTCAGTGCTATTGAAAACAATTGGCTAAAAGTGCATTAAACTATGATTTGAGTGAAAAGTAAGTTTAAGTCGTTGAAGAAGAAAGCTCTGAAAAATCTCCGTTTAAACGAGAAAGCGTCATAAGAAAACCCTCATCCAGAAATATGGATGAGGGTTTTCTTATGACGATATTTTTTATAGTTCAATTTCATCATCATTTCATTAGGATATTAAAATTAAATCATACGACTAGGATTAGATTCAGATGAATTAATAAATCTAAATCCTTTTATTGAAACTAATTAAATTTCATTCTTATAGTATTTAAAGGGAATGTGAGAGGATGGGAGATTTACTCAAAATAAATTGATTGGATTTAAAACGAAAACCAGGATAATCTAATGTGTTCATTCGACAACAATTGACAAATAGTCCAATTGATTTTTAGTTAAACTCTGATAACATTGACTTTAAGACCAATTTTTATTAGGTATATTTAATCATTTTATACGGCAAATTTCCTGGAAATTAAGGACGCAAAGCTACAGATCTATTTATTCGTATTGAATATAAGATGGCTGGGCTACTGAAATTGACTCGTTTCTATTAAGAAACCATCTCAATTTCGATGTGGTTTTATTTTTTAAACATTAAATTTTTATAATTGAGAAGAATTTAATTCTCAACTATAAGAATTTCATACATTCTAACTTGAAAGAAGTTAGTAATAAACCGAACGGAGAAAACTTCTATGAACAAAAAATGGGCCATATTATTGTTATTGATTATAATTGCCCTCTTAGCTGGTTTTTATCTCCTTCGATCCGATACTCATTCAATCATTGAAGCTGAGGAAGGAGTAGTTGATTTAGGTCAATGGAATAATCAGGAAGATGGAATTGTACGTTTAAATGGAGAATGGGCATTTTATTGGAAAAACCACGGATTATTAGATGAGCAGCAGAAAGAATATATAACAGTTCCTGCTACTTGGAAAAATTACCCTGGTCATGGATATGGAACCTATAAGCTTGAAATTAAAAATGCTAAAAAAAATGCTGAATATGCTATCGATATTACTACAATATCTACTGCTTATAATTTATGGATTGATGGAAAGCAAGTCGCATCAATTGGTACACCAGGGAAAACGAAAGAAACAACGACCCCTTTATATCAACCCCAAGAGGTATATTTTACATCAGAAGACACGACCATAGAACTTATTTTTCAAGTTTCCAATTTCCATTATAGAGATGGGGGCATATGGGAAACGATTTCATTTGGAACGAAGGAGCAAATCCAAGAGTTTACCTATAAAAAATTAGCATTTGAAATGATCATATTTGGGTGTTTGCTGCTTGCGGGGTTATATCATGTTGTCTTGTTTGCCCTTAGAAGACAAAATAAGTCGGCAATGTATTTTAGTTTGGTGTGTTTCATTGTTTGTCTTAGAATTGTCTCAACAGAGGATGTTTCCGTTATTACTTTCTTCCCACAGATACCATGGAACATCATTGTTAAGCTAGAGTATTTATCATTTTATACGTCTGTTCCTTTGTTTTGCTGGGTTCTTTATACCTTATATCCAAATCATATATCAAAGAGATTTTGTCGAACATTTTCAGTCGTTAGCGCTTTATTCATTTCTTTAGTGTTGGTCACTACCCCTAATGTTTTTACATACTCTAACATTTTTTATCAAAGTTTAACTTTAGTGGTTATCCTGTATATGACATTCTCATTAATTATGGCTTTAAAAGCAAAACAAGAAGGATCACTTATTGTTAACATTTGTGTATTATTTCTCTCGATAACAGTCATTAATGATATTCTTTCCGTTAATAGTGTCGTTCATTCTTATAAAATGTCATCAATTGGCTTGTCTGTTTTTATCTTTTCACAATCATATATAATCGCCAATCGATCATCTATTGCATATTTAGAAATGGAAAGAGTGACAGATGAATTAGCTTTATTGAACCGGACTTTAGAAGATAAAGTTCGAACTCGAACGATTTCTCTTGAAAGCTCGCGAGATGAACTCGAAAAAGTAAATATTCAATTAAAGAATTTATCGTATCAAGATCAACTTACTCAAATTCCAAATCGGCGGTACTTTGATGAGATTTTTGAACAAAAATGGAAGTATGCTATTGAGAAACAAATTCCCATTGCTGTTATATACTTCGATTTAGATTTCTTTAAGATGTATAACGATACGTATGGTCATGAAGCTGGAGACAAGTGTTTAATCGATATTGCGGTCACCATTAAAGAAACGATTAAATCGTATGATGGACATATTGCTCGGTTGGGTGGAGAAGAATTTATTGCCGTCCTATATGATATCGACCAAGACTATTTAGCGTCGGTATGTGAAACATGTCGAGAAGCGATTGAATCGTTAGAGATTACACATGAATCTTCCCCTATAACAAATACTGTAACAGTAAGTATTGGCGCGGCGATTATTGTACCGGATGAAAATTTAGAGCGGAGTCAATTGGTAAAAGTGGCTGATGAATCCCTTTATCAAGCAAAAGACAATGGGCGAAATCAGTTTTATATTACTTATTTATAAGGAATTCTAAAACGAAATCTTGAAACTTGTTATATAAAAATCCATCCTTTCCAATGAGAGGATGGATTTTTTGTATGTACGATAATATTACAAATATTGGAATATTATACTTTGTATTTAATACGTCAAAACCATTATGTCTATTCCTTTTAACTAGTAGATTTTTATTGAACATGATAGAACTAAGCATTATATACAATTGTAAATTCAAATTTACAAAAATTTAAAAAAATAAAGCTATTCAATCAATAACAATGAAGGTAAGATAAATGCGTAATATAAATAAAATATTTTTCAAAAAGGAGAAAAAAATGAACAAATTTGGTAAAATTTTTATTTCTTTTAGTTTAATATTTACAATTATTACCGCAACAGTGTCGTCTGAAACAAAAGTTCAAGCTGCAACGAACGGAGATGTCGTCATTAATGAAATTGCCTGGATGGGCACAACGGTTGATTTTAATGACGAGTGGATTGAGTTATTCAATAATAGTGAAAATGCAATATCTCTTACAGGTTGGACTTTAAAAGCTGTAGATGGCACGCCAGCCATTACGTTAAGTGGTAGTATTCCAGCAAATGGCTATTTTTTGCTAGAGCGAACTGATGATATGACTGTATCTGAAATTGCCTCAAACCAAATTTATAGTGGAGCGATGGGGAATTCAGGTGAAATCTTAGAATTGAGAGATTCAACTGGCATTGTAATCGATGAAGTAAACGCATGGTATGCAGGAAACAATACGTCCAAAGCAACAATGGAAAGATTGGATACATATGCCCCGGGTTCAGAAGCTTCAAGTTGGGGGACATCCACGGATACATATTTAGAGGGGTTGGGTACTCCTGGGAAGAATAACTCTTCAGCTCCTCCGAGTGGTAGTTGCTCAGATTCTTTAGAGCATTTGAACCAGGTATCTGATGCGCCTGATTCGATTAATATCTATTTTAATAAATGTGCATTAGATCAATATGCATCAATTAATAATAAAGCAAATTATAATGTTAATCTTGAAAACCGTTTGCTAAACCGAATTAACAACGCACAAACAAGTATTGATTTTGCAACCTATGAAATTAATCTTCCTAAAATAGTAGATGCATTAATAGCTAAAGCAGCTCAAGGGGTTGACGTTCGTGTCATAGCGGATTCTAAAGATGCCACGGACCCTTCTTATATTGAGCGTTTCGAGTTAATGAGATTGTATATTGAAGAAATGGTTCGTGGTGCAGATATGCTTATTGGTACTGCCGATGACGTTACAGTTCTTTCAGAATCTCCGATGCTCGCTGTGGAGGATGCTTCAAAAAGAGCAAGTCATGGGTTGCCTGCTACACCAAGCGACTTCCCTCAGAAAACAATTATGGTGGGAAATACACAAATGACAGGGTATTTATTTGTTGATGCTGAACAGAAGACAGACGGTAGCTATTATTCTCCTTCTACACAAATGCACAATAAATTTGCAATTGTGGATAACAAATGGGTGTTTACAGGAAGTTGGAATTTCACCGTAACAGGTTTATATGGAACAGATGAAAATATGGCAGCAGGTATTCTAGATGGTAACCAGCAACATGTCGTTGAAGTAAATTCTGCAGAATTGGCTTCAATCTATGAAACTGAGTTCAATGAAATGTGGGGCTCAAATTCACAAACGCCAAATCTTCTCGTATCTAACTTTAGTTCGCGTAAAATTGACAATACCGCTCATCACATCACGATAGGTGGAAAAAATATTGAAGTATACTTCTCACCTGGTGACAATGCAGTGGCAAGAATGGTTAATTTGATCAAAACAGAAGCCGATTTTAAAACCTACTTCACGATATTTGCATGGAGTGATCAAGCATTGGTCGATGAGCTAAAGAACAAGTGGGAAGGTTCTTATTTAGATATGCAAGGGACCTTAACTGGTTTTGATGTAAAAGGCGTTTTTGATAGTAGTTTTTGGAATCAATATTGGTCGGCTAGTATTGAAATGACGAGTCGAACAGTCACAGGAAGTATTAATAACCCAAATACAAGGTGGGCAAATGCTGCACCTGTATATAAGGACGCAGAATCTAGAAAGCTTCACAGTAAGACGATGATTATTGATGCGGATACGAACAGTGATCCAACTGTCATTGTTGGATCTACGAATTGGAGTACGAATGGAGAAGATATCAATGATGAAAATTTACTCATCATTCACGACTCAGCAATTACAAATCAATTCTTACAAGAGTTTAACGCTCGATATACATCAGCAGGTGGAACAATTTCAGCACAATAATAAATAAATTAGTTAAAACAAAAACTTGGCTTTTTAGGCCAAGTTTTTTGTATTGTTATGTTAGAAACAAGGTCTTGGCGGATTCATGAAACGGGATATAAGACTTAGGTAGTATAGTAGACTATTCCTTTTGCTTAATAGATAAGCAACCTTTTCTTTGAGATAATTGATGTAAATAAATCTATTGCAGATTTTTACCCAGCATCGGTCAGTGAATCTCATTCGACTGGTCTGGGTTTTTCCTATTATTTATAGAAGTTGAGATGTATTCTTAATAGAGTAGTTAAAAGTTAATCTATTTGTCATGATTAATATCTGAAAATTTAAAACATTTTGTGTGGGAGTTGAACTAATGAGTCGAAATACTGCATCTCAACTAAATGAGAAAATTGCTCGAAATGTGATTATGATCATCTCTTTGATCGGGGGGCTAATATTTATAAAATACGGATTATTAGTATTAGATGGAGTGCAAGCACCTCTTATTTTTGGATTTTTAGTGCTTTTTTTATTTATCGTCGAGTATTATCCAATGCCTGTCATGAGAGGTTCATCTGTCATAAGTTTTCCACTTGTTTACACGATTTTTATTATGAACGGAATAGGCTATAGCGTAGTTGCTTATGCACTTGTTGTTTTGTTAGTAAATGTGTTAAAAAGACGTCCATTAAGAATCATAATATTTAATCCAGCCCAACTTATTATTAGTTTTGTAACGGCGTATGTATTGGCAAGTTGGTTAATACCCTTGTTCCAGATAGATAGCTTGTCGACAGTTAGTCAAAGTATCATTAGATTTTCATTAATCATCCTTCCGTTTTACTTGATAAATAATTTAATAGTAGATCTAGTGTTATTATTAAGACCTCAGCCCTATACTATTGAAATTTGGAAACAAAAGGCCCTTCAGGAATTAATGAGCTTCTTCATATCCTATTGTTATTTGATTTTATTCTTCATTTTAGGTAGTCAAAATCGAGGAGAGATTGATGTTGTTTCATTTTTCTTCTTTTTTTCACCGTTAGTAGCATTTGCCCTACTTAGTTCGATCATCGTTCGACTGAGAAAAGAAAAAGCTAGATTAAAAGCACTTTTTAATATATCTACTGAACTTAATAAAAAAATCCCGACAGAAGAATGGCTTAGTTTTTTAGAAAATAATTTAGAAAAGTTTATTGACGTTGATGCATGGAATCTTTGGATTAAAGAAAATGGATCATGGCAACTAAAGTTTGCTTCAGGACTTGGCAATAACTATATGGACAAACTAGATGATGTAAAAGCTACTTTAAGCACGATTCAGGAATTAACCATCTTCCATGATGCTAAGAAAGAAGGAGGACCTGCTACCGTCATATTTGATTCAAAAGTTCGAACATTATTATATGCTCCCCTTATTTTAGATGAAGAAGTTGTGGGGCTCTTTATCTTTGGAAGAAGCAGAACACAAAGTTTTAATGAAGAAGATATTCAACCAGCTGCTACCATTGCAAATCAATTAGCTGTTTTGATTAAAACGAAGATGTTAATTTCGGAACAAGAAAAAGCGATTATCTTAGAAGAAAGAAATCGAATTGCGAGAGAAATTCATGATGGAGTTGCGCAATCACTTGCAGGAGCGGTTATGAAGCTAGAAACAGCTGAAAGAAAATTTCACATGATGCCTGAGGATTCATTAAATCTGATATTAGAGAGTAAAGAGAAGCTTCGGCATAGTCTAAAAGCTGTAAGGGAATCTATTTATGAACTACGCCCTTATCCAACTGAAAGAATTGGGCTGCAGTCAGCAATTGAATCTCGAATTAAAAGTATCCAAAAAGAGAATTCTGTTGAAATTGACCTTGTTATTCGTGGTCAAGAATTTCCACTCAGTTCAATGGCAGAGAAAATTATGTTTGATATTTTTCAAGAAAGTATTCAAAATGCGATTAAACATTCTCAAGCGACAAAGATTGAAGTTTTAGTGAGTTATCAAAAAGAACATGCGCTATTAAAAGTGAAGGATGAAGGCGTAGGTTTTTCACTCTTCCAAGCGATGCTAAAAGCTCGAAACGAACAGCATTTTGGTATTTTGCAAATGAACGAAGCGGCTGAAAAAATACATGCAACTTTACAAATTGACAGTAGAGAAGGAACAGGTACTGAAATAACTTTAACTGTTCCTAAAATGGGAATTGAGGGGGGGAATTTACTTGATTAGACTAATGTTAGTAGATGATCATGCTGTCCTACGTGACGGCTTAAAAAATATATTAAGTATGGAAACGGATATTGAGGTTGTAGGTGAAGCTGTTTCTGGACAAGATGCAATTGATAAAGTCGCGATAATTTTACCTGAAGTCATTTTAATGGATATTAATATACCTGATAAGAATGGGATTGAAGTGACTGGTATTCTTAAAAAGAATTACCCGGAAATAAAAATTCTAATATTAACGATGTATGACCATGATGAGTATTTCATTTCCGCTATTCGAGAAGGAGCAGATGGCTATTTGTTAAAAGATGCTCCTTCACAGCATGTAGTGGACGCGATTCGTTCTGTTTCAAAAGGGCAATCAGTTATTCAATCTTCAATGACGAAAAAGTTTCTTCATATGAATCAATCTCCTCCAGAGCCAGTGAAAAGCAAAAGTACGCTGACTGATAGAGAAATGGAAGTTCTAATCTGCCTTGTCCAAGGGATGAATAATAAGGAAATTGGTCAAGCTCTTTTTATAAGTGATAAGACCGTCAAAATTCATGTCAGTAAAATATTTAAAAAGCTTGATGTGAAAAGTCGCTCACAAGTCGTTATTTATGCAGTGCAAAATAATCTAGTTCCACTACCTTAATGCTTTAGTAGTATATAGACTAGTACATTTATTCTTTCAATATAGAGCCTCTGTAGAATTGGATTTATTCATTAACAATGTCAAACTATTTATAGATTGAATTTTCAGAGAAAGAGGCGAGGATAAATGAAATGGTTTACCACATTATTAATCACGGTATTAGTATTAGGTTCACTTGCACTTCCGCAATTCTCAACAACTACGGCAGCTACTAGTTTACCAGCAGTAGTTGATTCTAACTTATTATCCCAATTAAACACATCAACAGGCGAGTTAGAAGTGATTGTCACGTTTAAAAAAGACACTGAAACACAAGCAGGAATAGTCAACCTATTAAAGGATGCAGGTATTACAGTCGGCTCGGTCATGAAAGAATTGCCAATGGCTGGTGTTCTTGCTACAAAGGGACAAATTGAAAAGTTGGCAGCAAATGAACATGTTTTCTCCATTTATGAAAATAAAAAATTGCAATTTGAAAATAAAGAAGCGACTGAACTAACAGGCGTGGATCGTGCACGCACTGACAATCAATTCCGTACAGCTAACGGTGGTTTACCTGTCTCAGGTAAGGGAATTGGCGTTGTAATTAACGATAGTGGAATTGATGCAACACATAAAGACCTTCAATTCGGAACACATGTTGTTCAAAATGTACTTGGAGCAACAAACTTAAATGCTCAATCAGCATTACTTCCAATTACATATGTGGAAGATGTACCAAACACAGATACTAGCTCAGGTCATGGAACACATGTTGCAGGAATTGTCGGAGCAACTGGCGCTATGTCTGGTGGACTATATGAAGGTGTTGCGCCAGGGGCAGACTTAATTGGCTACGGCTCTGGAGCGGCAGTCGCATTATTAGATACAATTGGCGGTTTCGATTATGCCTTGACTCATCAAGCGCAATACAACATTCGTGTAATCACGAACTCTTGGGGAGATCCAAGTGATTCAGGTACAGCATTTGATCCGTTTAATCCGATAAATGTCGCAACTAAGGCACTTTACGACAGAGGCATTATCACGGTGTTCTCAGCTGGGAACTCTGGTCCTTCGGATTCGACCATATCGGGAAATTATAAAAAAGCACCTTGGGTTATTACAGTCGCTGCAGGAACAAAACAAGGTCACCTAGCAGACTTCTCTTCTAGAGGAGTAAGTGGTAAAGGTGGTACGGTAGAAGTTGATGGAGTGAGTTGGAAGTGGGAAGATCGTCCAACAGTTACTTCACCAGGTAAAGATATTATCTCTACGCGCGTAATTTCACCTGTATCATCTTTAGGTGCACCGGCTGATGCAGAAACCATTTCACCAGCACATATTCCTTTTTATACGACAATGAGTGGAACTTCAATGGCAGCACCTCACGTAGCGGGAATCGTCGCATTAATGTTAGATGCAAATCCAACACTTTCGCCACTTGAAGTTAAACAAATGATTGAACAAACAGCGACAAATATGCCCGGTTATGAATTATGGGAAACTGGCTCAGGATATGTAAATGCTTATGCTGCTGTTGATGCGGCTTTTACTAACCGTAGTTATGGATCTACACTTAATATGAACCGCACATTTAACGCTGAAGCCAAAATGACAAAAAATACTCAACCATTCACTATCAACTATGATCCAAGTTCTCTTAATTCAAATCAAACAACTTTCAATGTGACTTCGGGCCAAACAGAACTAACCGCTCGATTTAACGCAAAAGGATTGCTTGGCCAAACTGGAAATCCAGTGAACCTTGTTTTAGTTTCTCCAGATGGAACAACATATAGTTCAGGGGTTTCAGTGCTATTTTCACTTTACCCAGGACGTACCGTTCAAGTTGTCAATCCATTAGCAGGACAATGGACACTTAAGATTGAAGGTCTTCGTGGAGGAGTATCTTTACCTGAAACAATTAATGGCGAAATTGTCTTAAAACAATCTAGTGGCTTCTCAGGAATTGATGATATTTCAGGGCATCCAGCTGAATCTGCTATTAAATTAGCTGTTAGCGAAAGACTAGTAGATGGAAATAAAACACGTAAATTCTTGCCGAATCAATTTATTAAACGTAAGGAACTGGCTGATTTCTTAGTCATGGGAGCGGGTGTAAGACAATACCTTCCTGTGAATGGAGTCAATACAATTAGCGATGTGAATTCCAACGATTTAGCATTTATTGAAGCTGTAACAGCAAAAGGTGCTGCATTGAAAGATTCAGCACAATCCACAAAAGGTGTTATGTTACCAACAGCAACAGGCAAATTCTCACCAGATGATAAAGTAACACGTGCTAGCTTAGCTTACTCTCTAGTTCAAGCATTAGGCTTAGAAAAAGAAGCAAGCGAAAGCACTAATGAACCATTAACAGTACAATATGGAGAAGGTCGGGTTGTCATTGCGGATGCAAGCTCAGTCCCTGCAGGATTAAAAGGGTATGTTCAACTTGCTCTGGACTTAAATATTTTGAACGCATATTTCACAGTCGTTCAAGGACCATATGATTTGGAACCAACTTTAGTAGCTCACTTCGAGCCAAACAAAGGGGTAACGCGTGGTGATTACGCAGTTACGATTACACGTTACTTTGCTACTTATCAAGCTCAATAAATGAAGGATTACTCTCTCGTACAAATGTGCGAGGGAGTTTTTATTATTTAAAAAGTGCTTGATATATAACTTTTGTATGATACGAAGATAGTACTTTTACTTCGCACAATTACACCCTTTGCTGAATAGAAGTATTGATGTAATTTTCAGATAATAATAATAGGAATTGAAAAAAGTAGATTGAGGGGAGTTTTGGTAAATGAAAAAAGCTTTATACGGTTTTATGAGTCTATTAATGATTATTTCTATCCTATTTAATGGGGCTAGCAACAGCGAGGTAAAAGCTGCTACACCAGTTACAGTAGATAGCAACTTAACTGAAGCACTTGAGACTGCAACAGGACCTCTTCAAGTAATCGTGACCTTTACTGGTAATGGTGCACCTACTGGTGAAAACCTAGGATTATTAAAAGACCTTGGTATTTCAACTGGAGTGACAATGAAAGCTTTACCAATTGCAGGTGTACTAGCAACAAAAGATCAAGTAAATCAATTAGCTGTATCTGATAGTGTAAAATCTCTTTATTTAAATAGCCAATTAACATACTCTAATTACGATGCAACAGAGTTAACGGGAGTAGACAAAGCCCGCACTGATAGTGCAATGCAAAAAGCGAATGGCGGATTCCCGTTAACTGGTAAGAATGTTGGAGTTGTCGTAAATGACAGCGGTGTAGATGGAACACATAAAGATCACCAATTTGGTAAGAATCTTGTACAAAACGTAATGGGAAGCACTAACTTAAATAGTTTAGATTCAGAATTACTACCTGTTACTTATATGGAAGACGTTCCTAACACTGATACCAATTCTGGTCATGGTACACATGTAGCAGGAACTGTTGGCGGTACAGGTGCTAGTTCGAGTGGGAAATATGAAGGCGCAGCTCCAGGGGCTAACTTAGTTGGTTACGGTTCTGGTGCAGCATTATTTGTATTAGACGGTATTGGTGGATTTGATTATGCTATTACACATCAAACGCAATATAACATCCGTGTGATTACAAATTCTTGGGGTTCATCAGGTGATTTCAATCCAAACCATCCAATTAACGTAGCTAGTAAAGCAGCATATGATCGTGGAATTACTGTTTTATTTGCAGCAGGTAACGAAGGTCCAGGCGAAAACACACATAACCCATATGCGAAAGCGCCATGGGTAATTTCGGTGGCAGCGGGTGAAAAAGATGGCAAGCTTGCGAATTTCTCTTCTAGAGGGACAAAAGGAGTAGGCGGAACATTTGAAATGAATGGTGAGACATGGACTTGGGAAGATCGTCCAACCCTTACTGCACCAGGTGTTGATATCGTTTCAACCCGTGTAATTGCACCTGTTTCGTCATTAGGCGCAGCTGAAGATGCTGAAACCATTTCACCAGCACACATTCCTTTCTATACAACAATGAGTGGTACGTCAATGGCAACACCTCATGTGGCGGGTGTGGTTGCATTATTACTTGAAGCAAACCCACTATTATCACCAAATGAAATTAAAGAAGTTTTACAAGCAACTGCAACAAATATGCCAGGATATGAAAAATGGGAAGCGGGAGCAGGTTATTTAAACGCTTATGCGGCGATTGATAGCGTATTGTTCGGTAACTCATACGGAACCACTGTAAATGCAACTCAATCATTTAACAGCAATGTAGATGCAACGACAGTGAGAAACCCATTCCAAATCGCTTTCAATCCAGCGGTTGCCTCTTCTAACAAACATACGTTTACTGTAGAAGCAGGAATTTCTCAATTAACAGCAAAAGTTAATGCAGCAGGTTTACTTGGAGAAACAGGAAATCCAATTAATTTAGTATTAATTTCTCCTGATGGTACAGAATACAGTTCAGGAATCAGCTTACTTTTCACACTTTCAACTGATCGTACAGTCTCTGTTAATTCACCTAAGGCGGGTACATGGACAGCTGAAATCCGTGGCTTACGCGGAACAACGGATAATCCAGTTGGTGTGGCGTTCCCTGAAACTGTCAAAGGATCACTAGCTTTTTCTAAAGTAAGCGGCTTTACAGGATTATCTGATATTCAAGGACATGCAGCTGCTGAAGCAATCAAAATGGCTGTAAGTGAAAGATTATTAGACGGCTATACGGACGGTACATTCCAACCGAACCAAAAACTTGTTCGTAAAGAATTAGCTCGTTCACTTGTGATGGGCGCGGGCGTGCGTCAAAGTAAATCAGTGGCCCTTACGGATGTAACAGGGTCGGATGTAGCCTTTGTTCAAGCAGTGGTTTCTAAAGGTGCAGCAATACGAGATACTAGCATTACAAAAAAAGGTGTTATGCAACTTGACGCATCTGGAAAATTCAATTCAAACGGTGAAGTAAGCAAAACCGACTTAGCTTACTCTCTTGTTCAAGCTTTAGGCTTAGAACAACAAGCGAAAGCACATACTGGCGAAGTAACAGTTCTTTACAAAGGATCTAGAATTGCTATCAAAGACAGCAATTTGATTCCAGCTTCGATGAAAGGCTACGTTCAATATGCATTAGATTTAAACATCTTAAATGCTAAATTCAATGTGGTTCAAGGTCCATACGACTTAGAGCCTAAAGTTGAAGCGGTATTCTTACCAGAACAAAAAGTAACAAGAGGCGACTACGCAGTTGCGATCAGCCGTTACTATCAAGCTTGGTTTGCACAATGAAAAAAAGCCGTCCATTAAATTGGGCGGCTATTTTTTTTGAAAATAATTAATTGAATACGGTTGATAAAAATGGTTCACAGCTTATATAGGAAATCCCAAACTAAGCGAAGCGTAAAAGAGCTAATTAGGGCAGCCTGGGAGCCTTTTCTATTGGAAACAACTGGGTAAACGCGCATAGAATACTGTTTTGAGTGAAAGGTCGGTTGTTGAAGGAGAAAGGTCAGTCATCGAAAGAGGAAGATCAAGACTTGAAAGAGGAAGATTGTCAT